>NZ_QTQD01000007.1:0-244599 GCF_003858025.1 Burkholderia sp. Bp9004
CGCGCCCAGAAGCCCTCGTAATCCTGCTCGGCCTCGGCGGCAAGCGCCTGGTAGGCCGGCATGCCGGAAATGGTCGCGCGCTCGCGCGTGTCGGCCGGCGGTTCGAAGATTCGGCGCTCCTGAAGAATCGATACGAGGGCGGTCAAGATGGTCTCCATGCAAATCGTTGGGTATGGTCTGACTCTCGAAACGCAACTTGCATGCCAATCGTGCGGGTGTTCGGCCTGAACGGCGTGCATGCGCGTCGTCGAGCGGCTTTCGTCGATCGATCTGCACTGCAAATCAATGAACGACAGAACGATCGGCGATCTCGTCGGCCTGCATGTTGCGTCGAAATGCAGCAGCGGGTGTTGCAGACGTCAACACGACGCACTGCGCGTGCACCGTGGGATTGACGTCACGCTATGCGATGAACGACCGCAGCACGCCGAGCGCGTCGGACGCGCGAAGGCGCGTGAGTGCCGACGCCTCGATCTGCCGCACGCGTTCCGCGGACAGGTTCATCTGGCGGCCGATGTCGCGTAGCGAGCAGCCTTCGTCCGCGTGCAGCCCGTAGCGCAGCCGGAGAACCATCGCCTCGCGCGGCGGCAACCGGTCGATCGCGGCAGCGATCGTGTTGCGCAACTGGGTGGCGCCGGCGGCGTCCTCGGGCGACGGCGACGACAGGTCCGGCGCGACGTCGGCGAACGTCATGTCGCCTTCCGGCGAAACCGGCAGGTCCGCGGACACGGGTTCCTTCACGATCGCAAGCAGATCGCGCACCTTGTCGACCGGCTCGCCCATGTGGACGGCAAGTTCGGCCGGCGTCGCGGCCGTGCCCGCGCGTTGCCGATGCTCGCGCGCGAGCCGCGTGAGCTTGTTCAGCGCGTCGACCGTATGCGTCGGCACGCGGATCGTGCGGCCGAGGTCGGCGAGCGCATGCGTGATCGCCTGCCGGATCCACCAGGTCGCGTACGTCGAGAACCGGAAGCCGCGCCGGTAGTCGTAGCGCTCGATGGCCTTCAACAGGCCGATGTTGCCTTCCTGGATCAGGTCCGCGAACGGCAGCCCGCGATCGGGATAGCGCTTCGCGATCGACACGACGAGCCGCAGGTTCGCGTCGAACAAGCCCGTTTTCGCCGGCTGCATCGCGCGTTCGATCGCACTGAGCCTGGCATCGAGCGACGCGGTCGCGCCGGGCGGCAGTTCCGACGCCGGGGCATCGCGCACGATCGCGACGCGTGCGTCGATGAATTCGGCTGCACGTCGCGTCAGCGTCGGCCCGCAGGCCGGATGCGCCGCAATGCACGACGCGAGCCAGCCGGCGTGATCGTCGTGGCCCGTCTGCGCGAACGACGGCGGAACGCCCACGTCGGCCAACAACCGCGCCAGCCGGCCCCGCAGCGCGCGGTGCCGGCGTGCGCGGCTGCGCAACGGTTCGCTCATCCGTTCGAGTGCGCGGGCGGACAGGCACAGCGTGCCGAGCAGCGCCGCGGCGTCGCGTACGTGCATGCGATACGCTCCAGACGCGGTGCCGCCCGAGGCCAGCGCGGCCCGAATGCCGTCCGCGAATGCGTCGATGCGGGCGAGCCGTGTCAGTACCGCGTCGCGCCAGGCCGAATCCTCCGATGGCGCCTCGTCGTCGCGACCGGGCTCACCGATGGAGGCGGGCGAACCGCCCGCATCGGCGTTATTGGATGGTCGAGCGTCGCGCGGGTCGTCGGCGAGAAAGATCACATAGGTCGATGCGGCGGCTCGGCGTTCGGCGATCTCGGTACGAATCGACACGAGCGCGTCGAGTGCATCGGGGTCGCCGCACAGCACCGCGACCGACGCCGCGCGGCCGCGCTCGATGCGCTGCGCGTATGCGAATTCCTCATCGCGCGTGAGGAGTGGCGTCGTGCCCATCTCGCGCAGGTACAGCCGGACCGGATCGGTCGTGCGCGGCGCGAGCAGGTCGGCCGCGGCGAGCGTGCCGTCGCCGTCGGCCCATGCGCGCGCGGGCGGGGCCGGCCGGAAGTAGCGGTCGAGCGTCCAGCCGCTCGTGGTATCGGCGCGCTCGGACACCGCGATGCCGAGTTCGGCGAGCACGGCGGCGGCCGCATCGAGACTGCTTTCGCTTGCATCGTCGTCGGGCAGCGCGTCGATGATGTCGGCGCGCGTGACGAAGCCGCGCGACAGGCCGGCCGCGATCAGTGCGTGGAGATGCGCGACGGCGTGCGCCGTCGCGCCGTCGTCGCTGCCGGCCGCGGGCGCCGGTGCGTGCCGCGCCGGCAGCCCGTCGCGCGAAGCATCACGCCCGCTTCGCATACACGTTGCACCAGCCGTCCGCCGCGACCAGCTTGCCGGCGAACATCGGGCACGTGCCGGCGGTATCTGCCGCTTCGCCCTTGTAGAAGCGGCAATTTGCACAACGCTGGCCGGCCTGGTATTTCGGGAACTGCGCGGCGTCGACGCTGGACGCATGCGCGCGATAGCCGAGCGTCTTCGCGGCGGGGTCGTTCTCGTCGACCAGCGGCGGCGCCGCGCATGCCGTGCGTGCGGCGGCGAGCGTCGCGCACAGGCCGATGGCGTTGATGATGAAGGTTCTGCGGGAGGTCGGGTACGTCACGGTCGTTTCCTGTTGAAGATGAAATCGTGGTGAAGGGAGCGGCTTGCATTGCGTGGCGAAGCCGCTTGCCCGGTATTACTGGCTCGCGTCCTTGTGCGCGGCGGGACCGGCGACGAGCGGCGCGGTCGACGCATGTGCGGTATCGGCCGTCAGCTTGTCCTTGCTGGCGGCATAGCCGTTCGACGCGAGCAGGAAGGCCATCAGGTCCGCGTATTCGTCGTCCTTCAGCTTGCCCGGCTGGTCCGCCGGCATGTTGGTCGCCATGTAGCCGAACACGCCGCCGATCGTCAGGTGCGAATGCGACAACGGCGCGAACGACGGGCCGCTCAACGCGGGCGCGGTGTTGCCTTCGAGATCGGCGCCGTGGCACTTGGCGCACGCATTGCCGTAGATTTCCTTGCCGTGGGAGACCTGGGCCGCGTCAAAGGACGGCGCGGCGTCACCGGTGCTCGCGCCGACGCGGATGAAGCCGCCGCCGGCGCTCACGTTGCGCGCGCGCAGCAGGTTGCCGGGCGTGCGGCCTGCGCTCGCCGTCGCGCCGTCGAGGAAACGCGACGGCATGCGCGACTCGTGCGCTTCGAGCGCGCTGCCGGGCAGCGCCCACTTGCGGGTCAGCGCGGCGAGCCGGCCGTTGTTCTTCATTTGCGTGAGTGCCGCGTCGATACGTTGCTGCAACTCGGCCGAGCGCGGCGCGAACGCAAACGTGAGCTGCCATTCCGCATACGGCGACGACGTCGCGCCGATGCGGAACGCCTGTTTCGGATGCGCGGCCTGATACGCGACGACTGCCGGATACCAGACGATTGCGCGATGCGCGCGGCCGCGCGCGACCGCGTCGACCGTTTGCTCGGACGTGTTCTCGAGATCGAAGCGCGCGTTCTTCTGCTGAACCGCGATCAATTGCGCGGGGCTCGCGTAGGTCGCCGCGACGATTTCGCGGCCGGTGGCCGGCGCGCCGGCATCGCGGCGCGTGACGCTCACGTAGCCCGAGCGCAGGTAGCCTTGCGAGAACAGCAGTTTCGTATCGGATGCGTCGGCGATGGCCGAGCGCGGAAAGCCTGCGAGCACGTCGCAGTCGTGTTCGAGGATGCCGGCGAGCTCATGCGCGGACACGCCGTCGTCGTCGTTGCCGCCCGCGTCGTGCCCGGAGAAGTTCGCGGCGATGCCGGCCGTGCGGAACGCCTCGCGGGCGACGGCCTTGTCGAGCGCGGCCGTCGGCGTGCCCGGCAGCGAGCAGACGCGCACCGCCGTCGCGGCCGTGGAGAGCGCCGGTGTCAGCGCCGTGCCTGCCGCGAGCGCACAGGCCACGGCGAGGCGGGAAAGTCGGATGTTCATGATCGTACGCTCGGTTGAATACGGGAAAGGGAGGGGCGCCCGCGCCGGCGGCGCGGGCGCAATACGGTTGGCCGGATGCCGATCAGCCGCGGTCGAGGGCGAACACGTACAGCGTGCCGCCGCGCGGCACGTCGTCCGCCGCCTTGGCCATCGGGCCGCCCCAGATCGGATTCGCGCCGCCGTAGCCGGCGAGTACCGCTACGTACTCCTTGCCGTCGACTTCAAAGACGGACGGCTGCGCGATGATCCCGCTCGCGAGCTTCGGGCTCTCCCACAGCACCTTGCCGGTGGAGACGTCGAACGCGTACAGGTGGCCGTCGAGCGAGCCGCTGAACGCGAGGCCGCTTGCGGTCGTCGCGACGCCGCCGTTCCACGGCAGCTTGCTCCAGTGGCTCCACACTTTCTTGCCGGTGTTCACGTCGATCGCCTGGAGTTCGCCGTACCCTTCGCTGCCCGGCTCGGGCTTGATCTCGAAGCCTTCGCCGAGATACGGCAGCCCTTCCATGTAGTTGACCGACTTGCCCGACAGGCTCATGCACGCATGCAGCGCCGGCACGATCGCGAGATGGCGCACGGGGTCGTACGACACCGACCACCAGTTCTTTCCGCCAAGGAAGCTCGGGCACGTGTCGATCGTCGTGCCGACCTTCGGATACTTCGCGGGATCCTGGATCGGCGCGCCGTCTTCCGTGTAGCCGGTGACCGACGTCGCCTTCACGAACGGCTCCGCATAGATCAGCTTGCCGGTGTCGCGATCGATCGCATGGAAGTAGCCGTTGCGGTCCGCGTGGATGATCGCGTCGCGCTCCTTGCCCTTGTACTTGATCGTCGCGAGCACGGGTGTGTTGACGCCGTCATAGTCCCAGGTGTCGTGCTTCGTGTACTGGTAGTGCCATTTGAGGTCGCCGTTCTTCGGATCCAGCGCGAGCAGCGAATCGGAGTACAGGTTGTCGCCCGGGCGCAAGTCCGCGAGCCACGGCCCCGGGTTGCCGACGCCCCAGTACAGCGTGCGCGTCGCCGCATCGTAGGTGCCGGTCAACCAGGCCGGTGCGCCGCCGTGCGCCTGCATGCCGTCGGGCCAGGTGTCACCGTGCTTCTCGCCCTGGCCGGGAATCGTGAAGCGCTTCCACAGCAGCGTGCCGTCGTTCGGGCTGAGCGCCGCGATGAAGCCGCGTGCACCGTATTCGCCGCCCGAGCTGCCGACGACGATCGCGCCGTCGAGCGCGAGCGGTGCGAGCGAGAACGCGTAGCCGAGCCCCGGCTCGAACATCTGCTTCTTCCACACGAGCGCGCCGGTCTGCGCGTCGAGCGCGGCCACCTCGCCGCTCAGCATCGCGACGTAGACGTTCTTGCCGTAGAGCGCGACACCGCGGTTCACGACGTCGCAGCAGGCCGTCTTGAACGATTCCGCGCCGAGTTTCGGCTCGTATTTCCACAATTGCGCGCCGGTGGCCGCGTCGAACGCGTACACGTTGTCCTTCGGCGTGGTCACGAACAGGTAGCGGCCGTTGACGATCGGCGTGGCTTCGAAACCCTGCTTCAGCTCGGCCGGAAACTTGTAGCTCCACGCCTGCGTGAGCTGCTTCACGTTCGACGCGTCGATCTGCTTGAGCGGCGAATGCGCCTGGCCGTTGTACGTGCGATAGTAGGTGAGCCAGCCCGGATCGCGTTGCGCATCCGTGAGCCGCTGATACGTGACGGCCGGATAATCCGCGGCAGCGTCCACCAGGCCGGGATTCAAGGCGATCGCGGCCGCCGCCGCGATTCCGATGGTTGCCAGTCGGCTCGTCGAAGCCGAGAGTTTTTTCATGGTTGTCTCCAGAGTCATTGTGGTCGCACCGCGGCCAACACATGGCCGGGCCGGCAGGGTGGGGATCCGGGTCCAGTGCGCAGCCAATCACGCAAATCGCATGCCATTGAGGCGCGCGCCCTGTCGCGCAAGGCGGAGCGGCCGGTTGTGCGCGCCGCGGCGACATGCGCGGCGTGGCGCGGATGATCCGCGTGTGTTGCGTTCGGGGACAGCCGCGGGTGGAGTGTTGCGAAACATGACAGTGTGGTGCGCGGCCAAAGGCGTCACCTCGTTGATCCAAATTGACACAGGCGCAACAGGGGTGGCTCGAACTGCAACAGGTGCGCGGTTGCATATCGATGCGTGTCGGCTTCGATCGGCTGCCGGCAGGGCGTTGCACGCATCGGCATGCTTCTTGCCGTTCGACACGGCAATGATTCCGCGCAGCGAGAGACCGCCATGCATGTCCCGATTTCGTCCGATGCCGCTCGCAGGTGCGAACGCCGCCGCGTGGTCGCACGCGCACATGGCATCGCGCCTGCCACCCCGTATGTGGCGACGACGATCGGCATGCTGCAGCCCGCACGCGCCCGCGAACCGCTGCGAGCCGTCGCGCTGACGGTATTTGCCGCCCATGCGGCCATCATGGCCGCGCTGTGGCACGCATGGGTGCCCGATGGACGGACGACGCTGCCTCGCGCACTCGCCGTCGAGGTGGACGCGAGCGAATCCGCGCGGGTTGCAGAATCTGGCGTGCATCGTCGGGTGGATGTCGCGACACAGGTTCCCCCCGCGCGTATGCCGTCGCATTCGAGCCGAGAAACAGCGGTACATCGAGCGGCTCGGCTGAGTGTGGCCGCAACGCGTCAGGCCGATCCTGCCGGTCCTTCGCGCAAGCTCGCTGCCGCAACCGCCGCAGTGCCGCCGGACGGTGAACGTCGGCGAACCATGCCGGAGCAGGAACCGGCTCAGCCTGCCGCCGCACATGCCGCTGCGGATGCCGCGACGGTGCCCGCGCGTGCGACGCCGGTCGCGCAGTCCTCGGCCGCACCCGAACCCGTCACCGCACCGCGCTTCGCGGCCGCCTACCTGCGCAACCCCGCGCCCGATTACCCGGACGTCGCGCAGCGGCGCGGCTGGGAAGGCACCACGATTCTGAACGTGCATGTGCTCGCGAACGGTCGGCCCGATCAGGTGCGACTGTCGGCGAGCAGCGGACACGACGCGCTCGACGATGCCGCCGTCGCGGCGGTCACGGACTGGCGCTTCGTGCCGGCGAAACGCGGCACGGAATCGATCGACGGCTGGGTCAGTGTGCCGGTCGTGTTCAAACTCGGAAACTAAGGAATCCGTCATGTCAGATTACATCCACTACGCGGTCATCGGCGCGTTTGCACTCCTCGCGGTGCTGTCGGCGATCACCTGGACGCTGATCGTCGTCAAGGCGATGCTGTATGTACGCGTCGCGCTCGGAAACCGCCGCTTTGCCGCGCGCTGCGGCGATCGCGCGACGCTATGGATGCCGACGGACGACGATGTGTGTGCCAGCCTGAACGCTCGCCTGCAGGGTGCCGTGTTCGTCGCATTGCGCGATCTCGACGCGCCCGGGCCGGACGCGCCTGCCGTGCTGGTTGCGTGGGATCGCCGCGACCTGCTCGAGCGCACGCTCGCGCGCGAGATCCGGCGCGCGCAGCGGTCGCTCGAGCGCGGGCTGACCGTGCTCGCGTCGATCGCGAACGTCGCGCCGTTCGTCGGGCTGTTCGGCACCGTATTCGGCATCGTCAACACGTTGCAGTCGATGACGGCCTCGGCTGCGAACGGCATCGATGCGATCGCGGGGCCGATCGGCCAGGCGCTGGTCGCGACCGGGATCGGCATCGGCGTCGCGATTCCGGCCGTGCTGGCTTACAACCTGTTCCTGCGGCGGCTCAAGACCGT
Organism: Burkholderia sp. Bp9004; assembly: GCF_003858025.1. Taxonomy (NCBI): domain Bacteria; kingdom Pseudomonadati; phylum Pseudomonadota; class Betaproteobacteria; order Burkholderiales; family Burkholderiaceae; genus Burkholderia; species Burkholderia sp. Bp9004. Next base: position 7,653 of record NZ_QTQD01000007.1, read on the forward strand.
GACGGCCGGGCTCGACGAGTTCGGGCAGGACCTGATCGCGCTGGCCGAGCAGCGGCGGTTCAGGATCGGCGCACCGGTGCATGCCGCGCTCGCGGCCGCGAGCAACGCGGGCCCCGTGCGTCGGGCGGCCGTATGAGGACGGATGACCGCGAAGCCGAGGCGGGCGAACCGCTCGGCGAGATCAACGTGACACCGCTCGTCGACGTTGTCCTCGTGTTGTTGGTGATCTTCATGGTCGCCGCGCCGCTGATGACGCATGCGATCCGCATCGACCTGCCGAAAGCAGCCGCCCCAGCGCACGACACGCATGCATCGACCGTCACCGTGACCGTCGACGCGCACGGCGCCGTCCGTATCGACGGCGCGCCGGCCACGCCAGCCGAGGTCGAGGCCGATCTGGCACGCCGCGTCGCGCGCAACCCGGGGACGAGCGTCAGCTTGTACGCGGACCGAAACGAGTCGTTCGGCACAGTGGCCGGCGTCATCGCGTCGATCGGACGCGCGCGTGTCTCGCATGTCGCGATCGCGACGGCGGGTGGCGATGCCGGTACGGCGCGATGAAGCGATCGACGTCAGCTGGGACGATCGGCGATATAACGGTATGGACAACGATATAACAAAGCTAAGACAAGAAAAGAGGAGACGTGGAGATGAAGGAAACGGATGGGGCGAAGCGCCGCTTCGTCGCCCGGCGCGCGGGCGTCACGCTGTGCTTCGGCGGCATGCTCGGCGGCTGGCTGACGCCGGCGTCGGCGCAGGTCGAACGGGCCGGTAACGTCGATGCGCCGACGCTCGCACCGATCGTCGTCGTCGGCACGACACCGCTGCTCGGGATCGGCACGCCGCTGTCGCGCGTGCCGGCCAACGTGCAGACCATTCGCGGCGAGGACATCATGCGGCAGCACGGCAGCGTACTGACCGACTACTTCGAGAAGAACGTGTCGAGCGTCGACATCAACGAGGCGCAGGGCAACCCGTACCAGACGGACGTGAACTACCGCGGCTTCACGGCGTCGCCGATCGTCGGCACGCCGCAGGGGCTGTCGGTATTCGTCGACGGGGTGCGCGTGAACGAGCCGTTCGGCGACGTCGTGAACTGGGATCTCCTCCCGCAGGCGGCGATCGACACGATGCAGTTGATTCCCGGTTCGAATCCGACCTACGGGCTCAACACGCTCGGCGGCGCCCTCGCGATCACGACGAAGAACGGCCGGACGAGCCCGGGCGGCGCCGCACAGGTGTCGGTGGGCTCGTGGGGACGCAAGACCGCGCAGATCGAGCAGGGCGGGCGCATCGGCGGCAACCTCGACTACTACGTGACGGGCAACGTCGCGAACGACAACGGCTGGGCCGATCACAATGCGAGCCGAGTGCGGCAGGGATTCGGCAAGCTGCGCTACACCGACGCCGATACGACGCTGTCGATCTCGGCCGGCGGCGCGGACAATGCGCTGCAAGGCTCGCAGACGATTCCGCGCTCGTTTCTCGACAATCGCGCACAGGCCTATACGTATCCCGACCTGAATCGCAACAGCGCCGCGTACGTCACCGTGTCGGGCGACCATTCGTTCAACGACCACGTGCAGCTCAGCGGCAACATCTATTACCGGCATTACCGCAACACCAACACCAGCAGCAACGTGAACGACGACTTCGGCAGCGTCGACGGCAGCGGCGCTGTCGACACGGTGCAGGCGGCCAACGATCGCTCGGTGATCACGACCGACAGCTACGGCGCGAACCTGCAACTGACGCTGCTCGGCAAGCTCGCGGGCATGGACAACCAGTTCATCGTGGGCGCATCCGCCGATCTCGCGAACTCGGGCTTCGAGCAGTCGTCGCAGGATGCAATGTTCACGGATACGCGTGCGACGGTCGGCATCGGCGACTTCACGCGGAAGACGCGCGCGAAGACGCGCAACGCCAACTACGGCGTCTACTTCGACGACACGCTGGCGCTGACACGTCAATGGTCGCTGACGCTGGCCGGGCGCTACAACTGGTCGCGGGCGGCGATCGAGGACGCGAGCGGCCTGCAGCCGTTGCTCACCGCGCGTCATACGTTTTCGCGGTTCAACCCGGCCGTCGGCGTCACGTGGAATCCGGTGCCCGGCTTCACCGCATATGTGACGTACAACGAAGGAATGCGCTCGCCGACCGCGATTGAGCTCGCATGCGCCGATCCGGCCGCGCCGTGCTCGTTGCCGAACGACTTTCTCGCAGATCCGGCGCTGAAGCCCGTGATCGCGAAGACGGTCGAGTTCGGCGCGCGCGGCCGGGTCGACCCGGCGACGATGTGGACCGCGGCCGTTTACAGCACGACGCTCGACGACGACATCCAGTTCATCAGCAGCAACGGCGGCGCGAGCACGCTCGGCTATTTCCAGAACGTCGGCAAGACGCGCCGGCAAGGCTTCGAGCTTGCGGGCCATACGCGGCTGGGGCCGGTCGGGATCGGCGTCAGCTACAGCTATGTCGACGCCACCTACCGCTCGACGTGGACCGAAAGCAGCGCGAGCAATTCGAGCGCCAATGCGCAAGGCAACATCGTCGTTCGCTCCGGCGACCGCATTCCCGGGATTCCGTCGAGCACCGTGAAGCTGCGGCTCGACTATGCGGCGACGCCGAAGTGGAACGTCGGCACCAACATCACGTATCGCAGCGGCGTGTTCGCGCGAGGCGACGAGAACAACCAGGACGTGAACGGCAAGGTGCCCGGCTATGTCCTGATCGACCTCGATACGATCTGGCAGGTGACGACGCACCTGCAGCTGTTCGCGTCGATCACCAACCTGCTCGACAAGCGCTACGCGAGCTTCGGGATAATCGGCCGGAACGTCTTCGCTGGTCCGAATCATTCGTTCGACGGGATCAACCCCGTCAACGAGCAGTTCGTCGGGCCGGGCGCGCCGCGCGGCGCGTGGGTCGGCGCCCGCTATGCGTGGGACTGAACGGGCGGCTCGACGTGTTGCGGTGCGTCTGCTGCCGTGACGTCGAGCACCTTGCGTACCGCGCGAGCGACGCCACGCGCGAGCGCGTCGTCGCTCGCGAGATGCCCGGCCGGCACGCGTTCGACGACGGCCGCCGGCACCGCGCGGGAGAGCCGATCGACGTTGTCGACCGGGCACACGCGGTCGCGCGTGCCGTGCACGGCATGCAACCGCACGCCGGCTTGAGCGGCCTGCCGCGCCAGCGCCAGCAACCGGCGCTCGCCGAGCCAGCAGTTGCGTTGCAGGTAGTGCGCCTGGATCCGGTATTTGTCGATCAGTCCGGCGACGGCGGGTCGCGTCGGCCGCGTGGCGCGCGCCGGTCGCCCGGTCAGGATCGCATCCTCATACGCGTTCCATGCGAGCGCGACCGCGCGTTGCCGCGCCGCGCCGGTGCCTGACTGGAGACGCCGCGCGCAGCATGCGATCAGGCGATCGGCGTGCGCGGTGCCGGCGGCGGCCATCAGGCGCTGCCAGGCCCGCGGCGCCCGTGCGCGCGAGCCGACGAACAGGCCGCGCACTTCGCGCGACGACGTCAGAAACAACCCGCGCAGCACGACGCTCGTCACGCGCGATGGATGTCGCCCCGCGTAGGCGAGCGCGAGCGCCGCGCCCCACGACCCGCCGACGACGCACCAGCGTGCGATGCCGAGGCGTGCACGCAGCGCGTCGAGATCGCCGATCAGACGCATCGTGTTGTTGTGACGCAGGCCGCCGCGCGGCGTCGACGCGCCTGCGCCGCGCTGGTCGACGAGCACGACGCGCATGCGCGTCAGGTCGAACAGGCCGAGTACCGCCGGTCGGCTCCCGCTGCCGGGCCCGCCGTGCAGCACGACGACCGGATCGCCGTGCGGGTTGCCGGCTTCGGTCCATGCGATCCGGCATGCGTCGCGGGACAGGGCAGGTCGTGGCGTGGAAGCGGGGCGGAGCGGTCGCTGCGTCATGTCGTGTCGGAAAGAGGGTAACGGGTCAACGCCGTGACGGGCGGATCCGGTGGAACCCGAGAACAGACCGGGGCTTGACCCACGTCAAAGCCAGAATCGCGCCAGCGACCACGATCGGGATCGACCGGGTAGCGGCGGCGGGTGGAATCGCGATATTACGTCCCCGGCGCGTCGCACCGGCTGCAGCGCATGCGATTGAGGTTGCTTTCATTTTCATTTCGGTTTGCGCCGGGCGACGATGCGCGGCGCCCGACGCAAGCGCTGCCGACAGCGTGGCCCGAAGTTTGCTTGATCCAGCACAAAGTCCGGCACCGACCGGAAGGATCCCCGGAGGAGACAATGCGCGATGACGTTCATCCGACGGCCAACGCACGGGCAACGCATGCGCCCGGCTGGCCGACGCCGACGATCCAGAAGTCCCATGAGCGGTCCGAGACGTTCGGCCTGCAGGCGTCGGCACGTCCCGACTACGACCTGCTGTCAGGCACCGCGCTGGCGCTCAAGCGCGAGCAGAACCGCGTGCTGTGCGTGCATGCGATGCCCGTGATGGAGACGCTGCACGAGCAGATCGTCAATACGCAGAGCATGATCGTGCTGACCGATGCGGAAGGGCTGATCCTGCATTCGATCGGCGACGACGACTTCTTGCGGCGCGCGGAACGGGTCGCGCTGCGCCCCGGCGCGAACTGGGCGGAGAGCCGGCAGGGCACCAACGCGATCGGCACCGCGCTCGCGGAGCTGTGCCCGATGGTCGTGCACGGCGACCAGCACTTCCTGGCCGCGAATCATTTCCTGACCTGCTCGAGCGTGCCGATCCTCGACCCGTACGGCGACGCGATCGGCGTGCTCGACGTGACGGGTGATCATCGCAGCTATCACCAGCACACGATGGCGCTCGCGAAGATGTCGGTGCAGATGATCGAGAACCACCTGTTCACGACGACGTTCCAGGAGACGCTGCAGGTGTCGTTTCACGGCCGCCCCGAATTCCTGGGAACACTGATGGAGGGGATCGTCGCGTTCACCGCGGACGGCCGCTTCCTGTCGGCCAATCGCAGCGCGCAGTTCCAGCTCGGGATGCCGCTCGCCGCATTGCGCGCGCATACGCTCGCGTCGCTGTTCGACGTGACGAGCGCGCAGCTGATCGACCGGATGCGCGCGAGCACCGAGCCGCACGTGTCGCTGAACCTCGGCAACGGCGCTGTGGTCTGCGCGCGCGTGCAGTTCCGGCGCGCGTTGCGGGCCGAGGGCAGCCGGCCCGCCGAAGTGCACGACGTCGCCGCGCCGGCCGCGCGGCCGCCTGCCGCGCAGTGCGCGGCGAGCCTGTCGCGGCTCAGCTATCTCGACACCGGCGATCCGCAGGTGGCGGCGGTGATCGCGAAGGTCCGCAAGGTGATCGGCAAGGACATTCCGGTGCTGATCACCGGAGAGACGGGGACCGGCAAGGAGCTGCTCGCGCAGGCGATCCACAACGACTCGCCGCGCCGCGACGGGCCCTTCGTCGCGGTCAACTGCGCGTCGATACCGGAGACGCTGATCGAATCCGAGCTGTTCGGCTACGAGGAGGGCGCGTTTACCGGCGCGCGCCGCAAGGGCGCGACCGGCAAGCTGCTGCAGGCCAACGGCGGCACGCTGTTTCTCGACGAAATCGGCGACATGCCCTATCCGCTGCAGGTGCGGCTGCTGCGCGTGCTGCAGGAGCGCATCGTCAACCCGCTCGGGTCGACGAAGGCGATCGGCGTAGACATCGCGATCATCTGCGCGACGCACCGCGACCTGCGCGACATGATCGCGCAGAACCGCTTTCGCGAGGACCTGTACTACCGGCTCAACGGGCTCGTGGTGCGCCTGCCGCCGCTGCGCGACCGCACGGACCTCGCGGTGGTCGTGCAGAAGATGCTGCAGCGGGAAACGCTGTCGGGGCCGGGGCGCCGCCCCTTGAGCGTTGCGCCCGACGTGATGGCGCTGTTCGAGCGCTGCGCGTGGCCGGGTAACTTCCGGCAGCTTGCGAACCTGCTGCGCACGGCGGCCGCGATGGTCGACGACGACTGCGAGATCCGCTGCGAACATTTGCCGGACGATTTCTTCGACGACGTGCGGCACGACAGCGGCCCGGCGGCACAGGAGGCCTGTACTTCTCCGCCGCTCGCATCGGAAGCACCCGCGTTCGCGACCGCGGCCGGCGATGCGCGGCTGCAGGACGTGGCCGCCTCAGCGATCGCGGCCGCGCTCGCGCGTCACGGCGGCAACGTATCCGCCGCCGCACGCGCGCTCGGCGTGTCGCGCAACACGATCTACCGCAAGATGCCGGCCGCCGGACCGGATGCGCTGGAGCCGGACGAACCCTGACGCAAGCCGCGACTGTCACACCGGTGTGTCAGGTTGCAACACCCGGTGTTCAAGGATTCAACACTTGCTCAACCGGCCGCGCGTGGCATGAACCGTCGCTCGACGGTTTCTGAAATATTCTCGTCGGCAAATCGTAAGAATGACGGTGCCGTGACCACCCGGCGGCTGCCGCATGCCTTCGCACGCCGTTGCGCAACGCAAGTGCCGCCCCGGCACGCTCCTTGCTGAATGGGTATCGGCCGCTCGATCGATGCGGTTTTTTCGACTCACCAACTCAACAAGGAGACACATCATGCAATGGACCACCCCGGCTTATACCGACCTGCGTTTCGGTTTCGAAATCACGATGTACATCGCCAACCGCTGATCGACGCGCACAGTGCCGCCCGCATCGACGGACACGATGCGGGCGGCGCCGGGAGCACACGCAGATGAAGATCAAGATACTCGGCTCGGGCGCCGGCGGCGGACTGCCGCAATGGAACTGCAACTGCGGCAACTGCCGTCGTGCGCGGGCCGGCACCGACGGCATCGTGCCACGCACGCAATCGTCGATCGCGGTCAGCGGCGACGGTGTCGACTGGGTGCTGGTGAACGCGTCGCCGGACATCCTCGCGCAGCTGCGCGCCACCCCCGACCTGCAGCCGGCTCGCGCGATTCGCGACAGCGCGATCGTCGCCGTCGTGCTGTGCGACGCGCAGATCGACCATGTGACGGGCCTGCTGATGCTGCGCGAACGCACGTCGTCGCTGCCGCTGTATGCGAGCGCGCCGGTGCTCGACGACCTGTCGACCGGGCTGCCGCTCGTGCCGCTGCTCGGCCACTACTGCGGCGTCGACGTCCACACGATCGCGCCGGGCGAACCGTTCGAGATACCGGGCGCCGGTGGCATCCGCTTCACCGCCGTGCCGGTCGACAGCAAGCCGCCGCCTTATTCGCCGCGCCGGGAGGCGAGCGTGCCGGGCGACAACATCGCACTCCTGATCGAAGACGCGACGAGCGGCCGGCAGGCTTTCTACGCGCCGGGGCTCGCCGACGTCGACGACGGCGTGCGCGCCGCGATGCGCGACGCCGACCTCGTGCTGGTGGATGGCACATTCTGGACCGGCACGGAGATGATCGACCTCGGCCTGTCGTCGAAGCACGCGGCCGACATGGGGCATCTCGCGCAGTGCGGCGATGCGGCGAGACCGGGCATGATCGACCGCCTTCGGCTGCTGCCGGCGCACACGCGCAAGGTCCTCACCCACATCAACAACACGAATCCGATTCTCGACCCCGGCTCCGGCGCGCGCGCGCAATTGCGCGAGCACGGCATCGAGGTCGCCCACGACGGCATGCAATTCGAGGTCTGACCATGAACGCACCGATTCCGGCCGCGGCGCTGCACGCGACACCCTGGAGTGCGCAGGAGTTCGAGGCGCGCCTGCGCGCGCTCGAATCGCGCTATCACATCCACCACCCATTCAACCGCCGCCTGAATACCGGCGCGTGCTCAGCGTCGCAGATTCGCGGCTGGGTCGCGAACCGCTTCTACTACCAGGTCAGCATTCCGCTGAAGGACGCGGCGATCCTGTCCAATTGCCCGGACCGCGACACGCGCCGGCTGTGGGTCGAGCGGATTCTCGATCACGACGGTCACGGCGGTCAGGAAGGCGGGATCGAGGCATGGGCGCGGCTCGGCGAGGCGGTCGGCATCGAGCGCGAGGCGTTGTGGTCGCTCGCGCACGTATTGCCCGGCGTGCGATTCGCGGTGGATGCCTACGTCAATTTCGCGCGGCACGCGCCGTGGCAGGAGGCCGTGTGCTCGTCGCTGACCGAGATGTTCGCGCCGCAGATCCACCTCGACCGGCTCGCGGGCTGGCCGTCCCACTATCCGTGGATCGAGGCGGACGGGCTGCAGTATTTCCGCAGCCGCGTGCCGCTCGCGCAACGCGACGTCGAACACGGACTCGCGGTGACGCTGAGCCATTTCACGACACCGGACGCGCAACGGCGCGCGCTCGACATCCTGTCGTTCAAGCTGGATGTGCTGTGGTCGATTCTCGATGCGATTGAAAAGGCGTATCCCGCATGAACTCTAACGACGCCGTCAGCGGCGTGCCGCTGCGCCCCTCGCTGAGGGGCATGTACCGCCTGCAGTGGGAGGCGGCCCAGGATGCGTACGTGCTCCTGTATCCGGAAGGCATGGTCCGGCTCAACCCGAGCGCGGGCGAGATACTCGCGCGCTGCGACGGCACGCGCGAGCTCGACGACATCATCGACGAACTCGAGCGGCTGTTCAGCACGTCGGACCTTGCGTCGGACGTCTATCGCTTCCTCGATCATGCGCGACTGCGCGGCTGGCTCGACTGACATGGACATGACCCCTGCTCCGAACCGGCCGTCCGCGCCGTTGTGGCTGCTCGCCGAGCTCACGTACCGCTGCCCGCTGCACTGTGCGTTTTGCTACAACCCGGTCGATTTCGCGACACACGGCGCGGAGCTCGATACTGACGCATGGCGCACGGTGATCAGCGACGCGCGCGCGCTCGGCGCCGCGCAGATCGGCTTTTCCGGCGGCGAACCGCTGCAGCGCGACGACCTGGAGGTGCTGGTCGAGCATGCGCGGTCGCTGGGTTTTTATACCAACCTGATCACGTCGGGCGTGGGCCTGAATGCCGCGCGCATCGACCGGCTCAAGGCGGCCGGGCTCGATCATATCCAGCTGTCGCTGCAGGATTCGACGCGCGAGCTGAACGACTTCCTGACCAGCACGCGCACCTTCGACCTCAAGCGCGGCGTCGGGCGGCTGATCAAGTCGCACGGCTATCCGATGGTGCTGAACTGCGTGCTGCACCGTTACAACCTGCCGCACGTCGGCCAGATCATCGAGATGGCGCTCGACCTTGGCGCGGATTTTCTCGAACTCGCGAATACGCAGTACTACGGCTGGGCGATGCTGAATCGCGACCAGCTGATGCCGACCGCCGAACAGCTGCGCGAAGCGGAGGAAACGGTCAACCGCTACCGCAAGCTCGTCGGCGAACGGTGCAAGATCCTGTTCGTCGTGCCCGACTACTTCGAGCAGCGGCCGAAGGCCTGCATGAACGGCTGGGGCTCGGTGTTCCTCGGCGTCGCACCGGACGGGACCGCGCTTCCGTGCCATGCCGCGCGCGGGTTGCCCGGTCTCGAGCTGCCGAACGTGCGCGACCGGTCGCTGAAGGACATCTGGTATGAAAGCGACGCGTTCAACGCGTTTCGCGGTGACGGCTGGATGCGCGACCCGTGCCGCACCTGTGACGAGCGCCATGCGGATCATGGCGGGTGCCGCTGCCAAGCGTACATGCTGGCCGGCGACCCCGCGCAGGCCGATCCGGTCTGCGCGAAGTCCCCGCATCATGGTCTTGTCGAACAGACCGTGCAGTTCGCGCGACGGGCAGGGCGGCAGGACGAGCGTCCGCTGATCTTTCGCAGTGCGGCCAATTCGATTGCGCGTTGAGCCGCGCGTGCAGCCGCCGAATGCCTGAAATTCAAACGCACGTTTGATGCATGCGCGGCGCATCGATGCGCCGCGCATGTTCGCCGGCGACCGATTTCCCCGTTCGACCGAAACACAATGGTCATGAAAACGATTCGATCCGGATGTGCTTCCGCTTGAGCGCATGCCGGACGAGATCCCATATGACGAATGCGTGCCGGCAAGTTAGATAAATGACAAGGGATTCGGCCCGCATACAAGTCTCGAGTAATTTCAGGTAATACCGATAACTCCATGTATTAATTCATGGATAAATGCGTTTCGGCGACAACGTTTGCGCGGCGCCATGCCGGAAGATTTGACGGTGACACCGGTATTTCATTGTCGATGCGAGACAACACATAGTCCGAATTTTCATTAACGTCGATGAAAATTTCCGCGTCGGACGTTTGCGCGAAATCGAAGCGTGTACGATGCAAACGCGGCATCAACGATTCGCATTCAGCGATCGCAGGACCAACCTCGCTCAATTCCGTCGACTGCCGCCCGCATGACGTTCAAGGCCGGTGCGTCCTGTTTCGACGTAAACATTCCGCCGGAATGCACGATTAATTGGAGTGGTGGCCCGGATCCGGGCGCGGTGGCACGCCAGCGTGTGTTGCCGCGCGCTCCGTTTACCGACCGGCTTCACTCGAACCGGAGCGGCACTCGACCATGCCCGATTGAAAAGAATCCGAACAGTGTCCGCGCATTGCCGTCACGATACTGTCCCTTCGTCCGTTCCGGCAGTGCCAGCTGGAACCGATGGTGCATGCAAACCGATTTCGGCTTCTTCTCATTCATTTGGAGATAGATTGGCCTGCTTCCCTGTTCCGATTCAAATGTCGGAGCATTGATGCAGGTCAATTTTTCGCGAAATTGCATGAATGAATTCCCGCAGGATGTGACGAAACTCAATAAATGGTGCCATACCACGGGCTTGATTGATTCCGACAACAACACGGCAAAAACAGACATTGAGAAATCGGCGGACGAGGGTCGCCCCTATGATGCGGCGCAGAAAACAACAAATGTAAGAAATTGTTAAAGGGCCGCAAAGATGCAAACAGTGTCGAATCATTCATCGACGGGGTTAAGCGTGAATCGTGGTAGAAGCGCCGGCGACGGGCATCAACGAGCAAGCGTAATCGTACTGTTGCTCGATGGTTTCTCAATCATGCAGATGGGCAAGCTGGCCGCCGTTTTCGAACTCGCCAATCAGCTCGGACGCGGCGATGGCGCATTCGTCGACCGTTACGAATTGCGGTTGTATTCCGTGCATGGCGGCCCGGTCCGTTCGTCGTCGGGCGTCGGCATCTGGACGGAGGCGGCCCGCACGCTGGAAGCCAGCACCGTGCACGCGATGTTCGTGTTGAGCGGTCAAGGCGGGATCGACGAACTCGACGAGCAGTTGATCGCATGGCTCCGGCATGCGCATCAGCGTGCGCGCGTCGTTCGCGGCAGCCATGGCGGCCGCAAATTGCTGACGCAGATTCATCTCGCGCAGAAGGAAGTCGAGAAGGCCGCGCCGGCCGCGGACGGCGGCGGCGCGTCGTCCGTCGGACGCGATGACGGCGAGCCCGCCGGCGATGAAGACGACGGGCCCTTCTCCGATGCGTTGTCGATCGTCCGGGTGGATATGGGCTACGAAATCGCGCAGGAAATCGTGATGTGCATGGTGTCCGGCGCGAACCGCAAGCTGACCGACGTGCTGTTCGGCGCACGGGTCGCACGCGCCAGCACGTTGATCCGGATGGCTGCGCATCATCTGCGTGTGAACAGCGAGAACCGGATTTCCATCGCCGATGCGGCGCAGGCCGCCGCGATGAGCGAGCGCAATTTCCTGCGGCGTTTCAAGAACGAAATCGGCGTCACGCCGACCGAGTTCGTGTTGAGAATCCGCCTCGAAAAGGCGTGCCGCATGCTGATCGAAACCGATCTCCCGGCGGACAAGGTCGCGCGACGCACCGGCCTCGGCAGCGGCGACCGGATGGCGAAACTGTTTCGTCAGCACCTGCAGACTTCGCCGACCGAATATCGGGCGGCCGCACGAAAAGGCGGCGACGCTTCGACGGATATGCTTTACGCATCGGACCTCGGCGACTGGATGAGCGGCGCACCATCTTAGTCGGTGCGATTGCCATTCGCCATGCACTGCCGAGTGGCGAAATTGCATCGGCGCATTCACATCGATATCCGGAAATTCATGTTTCTCCCGAATGACGGTGCCGTTATTCGTGCGTGAGAAATATCGGATATAAGACAGTCCCATGCGATGAAGGCGAATTCGGCCACAATCGTGGCGAGGTCCGACACGCGGCGTTAAAAACGTAATTCCACCGATTAAGTTATCGACTGGCCTTTCGAGGAGGCGGCACCCCGGCACTCCTCGGAATTTTGCCTGCCGTGTCGCCTTGAGCGCACCGTGCAGGCCTTTTTATTCATCGAGCGAGCATCCGGTCGATTCGATACGGCCGATGCTCGCTTGCGGGCTGCGGTGGCGCCAGGCGATGCATGCGCTGCCCGATGCGCCGGTAATGGCGGGTGCAATGAAATGCAAATCGACATGAATTGACGTGTCGTCCGCATGATTGAAATTCGAGCATGAATCGTTGCGCGTGCACGTTATTCGTTCACGGAACACACATCGCTTAATTCGAGAAATAGAGCGAATAATTCGGTCGCGGAATCGGCCTTGATTTGTTCCGCCATCAACAAGGCGGATTCGGACGCAAGCGATAAAAGTGCGAGTCGCGACGAATATGATGCACTGCGGAAACGTTGAAGCAACGGTTCTGCAACGAGCGCGCCGCGTGACACGCGCATCGCATCCGGCCGGATCGTGATGCGCCCGAGTCGCCGCACGCCGCGGCGAGATCGGGCGTACGCCCCGGACGACATGCGTGGCAGGCGTGAAATACCGCTGCACCGCGAACGGGTGTTGGATGATGAATTAGGAGTTCATATCAATGAATTCGTTGATCAATCGAGCGACCGATATCGGGCTGATCGTGCTGGGTGCGTTCATTCCCGCGTTGATCGGTGCCACCGGCGGTGCGCGCGGAACCCTGTTCGATGGTGCGCTCGTCGCGTTTGCCGCCGCGCTGGCGTTGTCGGTATTTCCCGCCTGCGGGATCTACGAGGCCGCGCGCACGCGCTCGACGCTGCACGTGCTCGGCCGCACGGTGCTCGCATGGATCGTCGTTCAGGGCATGAGTACCGCGCTGCTGTACGTGCTCCATCGTGCGCACGTGCTGTCGAGCGAGTGGTTCGTGTACTGGACGCTCGCCAGCGGAATCGGCCTGATCGCGTTCCGCGCGCTGACGCTCGCGATCTTCGGGATGATCGAGCGTGCGGGCGACCAGGTGCGTGCGGCAGCCATCGCGCATGCGGACCTGCGCGGCCAGCTCGAGATCGGCCACCGGACGGTCGGGCGCATCAAGCGGATGGTCAAGCGCGGCTTCGACCTGGCCGGCGCGTCGGTGCTGCTCGTCATGCTGGCGCCGGTACTGCTGGGCATCGCATGGACCGTGCGACGCGACGGCGGCCCGGCGATCTTCGGGCACGAGCGCGTCGGCCGCAACGGCCGGCGGTTCAAGTGCCTGAAATTCCGCTCGATGGTGACGAACGCCGACGTGGTGCTCAAGGCGCTGCTGGAGCGCGACGCCGACGCTCGCGCGGAATGGGATCGCGAATTCAAGCTGAAGAACGATGTACGCATCACGCGGATCGGCCGCCTGCTCCGCAAGACGAGTCTCGATGAACTGCCGCAACTGCTGAACGTGCTGAAGGGCGACATGAGCCTGGTCGGGCCACGCCCGATCGTCGAGGCCGAGCTCGAACGCTACGGCGACGACGTGCGCTATTACCTGATGGCGAAACCCGGCATGACTGGGCTCTGGCAGGTCAGCGGCCGCAACGACACCGACTATTCGACGCGCGTGTCGCTCGATGTGTCCTACGTGCGCGAATGGTCATTGCGCCGAGACATCGGCATCTTGTTCCGGACGATCAACGTGGTGGTGCGCGGTTCGGGTGCGTATTAGCCGCTGCCGCATGCACGTACGTCGGCAAGGATGCGTGGCGGCGCGTGACGGCAGCAGGCGCTGCGGTGTTCAGCAGCAGGCAGTGGCAGCAAGCATGTCCGGTCTCGACAGGGGTGCTGTACTCGCGGTCGACACGACGCGAGGCGACCGGAGCAATTTCAAATTAAAAAAGTGCGAGGTTGTAATGCAGAGGTTGCGTCAAATGGAGTCCGCGCGCGCGCCGCGTCGGCCAGCGCGGGTCGGGCCGCTCGTGATGATCCTGCCGATGTGTGCGCTGCTCGGTGCATGCGGCATCGCGCCGGGCATGCGCATGCAGCAGCCGGCGTCGATTCCGATGCAAACTGGCGCCACGCCGGCAGAAAGCGCGGCGCTGCCGGTTCCGGTCACGAACATCGACCTGTCGCTGATCCGGCGCATGCGCGATAGCGAACGCAGTACGCGCGGCGAACCCCGCGATATCGTCGCGTCGCCGGACGCATACACCATCGGGCGCGGCGACGTACTGCAGATCACCGTATGGGATCACCCCGAACTCGCGGCGGCGCTCGGCGCGCCGGCGCAGGCCGCGCCGCGCGCGGCGGACGCGCCGCCGGGCTTCGTCGTCGACCAGGACGGCACGCTGCAGTTTCCTTTTGCGGGTCGCTTGCCAGTGGCCGGACTGACGGCGGAGCAGGTGCAGACGCAGCTCACGCGCCGTCTCGACAAGACGTTCAGGAATCCGCAGATCACCGTGCGCATCGCGTCGTTCCGCGCGAAGCAGGTGTATATCGAGGGCGAGGTGCATACGCCGGGCTCGCAACCGGTGAACGACATCCCGATGACGCTGTATGACGCGATCGGGCGGGCCGGCGGCTTTTCGGCGGCGGCCGACCAGAGCCGCATCGTGCTGGTGCGCGACGGCGTCGAGCGCCGGATCGACCTGACCGAGATGGCCGAGCAGGGGCGCAATCCGTCGAAGATCGTGCTGCGCAATGGCGACCTCGTGCGTGTGCTGCCGCGCGACGAAAGCGGCGTGTTCGTGATGGGCGAGGTCAACAAGCCCGTGACGGCCCTGCCGATGCGCAACGGTCGGCTGACGCTGAGCGAGGCGATCGCTCAGGCCGGCAGCCTGAACGCGAACACGGCGGACGCCGCGCAACTCTACGTGGTGCGCGGGATGCAGGACGAGCAGCCGCAGGTCTATCACCTCGACGCGCGCTCGCCGGTCGCGATGGTGCTGGCGAATCAGTTCCAGCTGAAGCCGAAGGACATCGTGTACGTCGACGGCAACGGCCTCGTCCGCTTCAGCCGCGTGCTCAGTCTGTTGCTGCCGGCCATCAACGCCGGCCTGACCGCGGCGATTGCGACCAAATGATGGAATCCATCCTGATCGTCTGCGAGGGCAACATCTGCCGCAGCCCGATGGCCGAGGCAATGCTGCGTCAGGCCATGCCCGGGCGGCGCATCGCGTCCGCCGGCCTGAACGCGCTGGTCGGCATGCCGGCCGCGCCGTACGCGCAGGACGTGATGCGGATGCGCGGCTTCGACGTGTCGACGCATCGCGCGCAGCAGATCGGGCGCTCGCTGTGTACCGACGCCGAGCTGATCCTCGTGATGGACCGTCGACAGCGCGCGTCGCTCGAGAACCAGTACCCGTTCGTGCGGGGGCGCGTGTTCCGTCTCGGCGAGTACACGGATTTCGACGTGCATGACCCTTACCGCCAGCCCAGATTCGTGTTCGAACGCTGCGCGCGACTGATCGAACTCGGCGTGTCCGAGTGGTCGAAGCGCCTTCGTATCGTCTGAAGCGGCCGTTGGTCGATGCCCCACTGAAACCCATACGCCTCATACCGTAGCCATGACCCAACCCTCCGCCCCGCCGCAGCAAACCGCCGAAGACGGCAGCGAGACCGATTTCGTCGCGGTGCTCGACATCCTGCTGGAAAGCCGCTGGCTGATCGCGACCATCACGTGCGTGATGCTGGTCGCCGGCCTCGCGTACGCGATGCTCGGCAAGCCCGTGTTCGAAGCCAACATCATGGTCCAGGTCGAGGATAGCCCCGACACGTCGGCCGCCAAGTCGTTGCTGGGCGACGTATCGGCGCTGTTCGACGTCAAGTCGTCGGCCGCCGCCGAGCAGCAGATCCTCGCGTCGCGACTGGTCGTCGAACGCGCGGTCGACAAGCTCAACCTGTTCATCGACGCTGAGCCGAAGCGCTTTCCGCTGATCGGCGACTGGATCGCGCGCCACAGCGATGGCCTGTCCGATCCCGGCCTGGCCGGCTTCGGCGGCTACGCATGGGGCCGCGAGCGCATCGACGTGCCGCGGTTCGACGTGCCGCGCAAGAATGAAGGCGACGCGTTCACGCTGACGAGCCTCGGCGGCAAGCGCTATCGGCTCGACGGCGACGATCTCGATGCGCCGGTCGAGGGCACGGTCGGCACGCTCGAGCATTTTCGCTCGCCGCGCGGCCCGATCACGCTGCTGGTCGCGTCGCTCGACGCGAAGCCCGGTGCCGCGTTCGTGCTGGTCCGTAACTCGCGGCTGAAGACGATCGAGGACATCCGCGACCGCCTCAACGTGCAGGAGCGAGTGAAGCAGTCGGACGTCGTCGTCGCCAGCCTGCAGGACACCGATCCGAAATGGGTCAGTGACACGATGAACGAGATCGGCCGTCAGTACGTGCGGCAGAACATCGAGCGGAAATCGGCGGAAGCCGCGCAGTCGCTCGAGTTCCTGACCGCGCAGCTGCCGCAGCTCAAGCAGCAGTTGACCGATTCCGAAGCGCGCCTGACGAAGCTGCGCAACGAGCACGGCACGGTGGACCTCACCGAGGAAGCGAAGCTCGCGCTGGCGCAGACCGCCGACGCGAAGACGCGTCTGCTCGAACTGCAACAGAAGCGGCAGGAGCTGATGTCCCGCTTCACCGAACGGCACCCGAGCGTGGCCGTGATCGACGAGCAGATCGCCGCGCTGAACGGCTACCGGAGCACGGCCGAGCTGCAGATCCGGCGCCTGCCGGACCTGCAGCAGGAAGCCGTGCGGCTGATGCTCGACGTGAAGGTCAACACCGACCTCTATACGGCGTTGCTGAACAACATGCAGCAGCTTCAGCTCGTGCAGGCCGGCAAGACCGGCAACGTGCGTCTCGTCGACACGGCGGCTGTACCGGAAGTGGCGGTGCGGCCGAAGAAGGTGCTCGTCGCGCTGGCTTCGCTGCTGCTCGGGCTGCTCGCCGGCTGCGGCACCGCAATCGTCCGCTCCATGCTGTTCCATGGCATTTCCGATCACAACGAGATCGAGCGCCGTCTCGGCCTCGCGGTGTACGCGACGGTCCCGATCAGCGACCATCAGCGCGACCTGGCCGAGGAGGCCGCACGCAAGAGCGGCCACAGATCGATCCTGTCGATCGACTTCCCGAACGAGCCGGCCGTCGAGTGCCTGCGCAGCCTGCGCACCGCGCTGCAGTTCGCGATGCTCGAGGCGAAGAACAACATCGTGCTGATCGCCGGTCCGGCGCCGGGCGTCGGCAAGACCTTCCTGTCGTCGAACCTCGCGGTCGTGATGGCGAGCGCCGGCAAGCGCGTGCTGCTGATCGACGGCGACATTCGCAAGGGCCGGCTGCACGACTATCTCGGCTTCCCGCGCGGCCGTGGCTTCACCGAGCTGATCGCCGGCAGCGCGCGTGTGGAGGACGTGATTCACCGAGAGGTGGTCGACGGTCTCGACTTCATCTCGACCGGCACGATGCCGAAGAACCCCGCGGAACTGCTGCTGAACCGCAATCTCGCTCCGCTGGTCGGCGATCTGTCGTCGCGCTACGACATCGTCGTGATCGACTCGGCGCCCGTGCTCGCCGTGCCCGATGCCGGCATTCTCGGCGCGGTCGCCGGCACCGCATTGCTTGTCACGATGGCGGGCAAGACGAAGCTCGGCGAGATCGGTGAATCCGCGAAGCGCTTCGCGCAGAACGGCGTCCACCTGAATGGTGTGATCTTCAACGGCGTCAATCCGCGGCTCGGGCAGTACGGGTACGGGTCGAAGTACGGCGGTTATCGCTATGTCGCCTACGAATACGGGGCGCAAGATGCGTGATGCGCGCAGCGCCGCCGGCGGCCCGGCATGCGCATCCGGTCGCGCGCGGCGCACGGAGGAGAGGTGATCAATCCACGGGATTCGATCGTGTCGCTCGCCGGCGTCGTGGTGGGCCAGATCGCGCTGTTCGTCTGCATCTTCGTGATCGGGCGGCGCTTCGGGCCGGCGTCTCTCGGCCACTTCAACTATCTGCTCGCGCTCGCGACCTTCGTCGGCACGCTGCTCGCGTTTCGCTACGAGCTCGCCTGCGTCGATGACGCACCGGGCGAGTCGTTCAACGCGTTCGTCAACGTGACGGCGCTGAGCATGATCGTCGTCGCGGCCTTCGGCATCCTGATCGTCGTCGCAGGACGCGGGGACCTCCATCTCGTCGCGGTCTATGCGCTCGCATCGTTCGTGCAACTGGCGGCCGGGTCCTACCTGAACAGCCTCAGGCGCTACGGGTGGATTGCGCTGTCGCGCGTGGTCGTCAACGGAACGTTCCTCGCCGGCCTCGTGCTGTCGCTCGCATGCCACGCGTGCGGGAATGTCGACGTGTTCGCGCTCTACGCATGGGTGACCGCGGCGGTCTCGGTCGTGATGGCCGCGACGATCCTGTTCTCCGGTCATCGAGCCGGTTATTCGTTCCGGTTGTCTCGCGGATTTTTCGTCAGAAATCGTCGTTTTGCGCTGTATATCCTGCCGTCGACGCTGTGCGCGTCGGTGCTGACCTACGCGCTGTCGATCGTGATTCCGCACTGGTTCGATGCGCAGAGCGCCGGCTACTTCGCCGCGGCTTACCGGCTCGGTTTCTTTCCGGTATCGCTGATCGCGCAGAGCGTCGGCGGGGTGTTCCGCCGCGACGCGATTGGCGCGATGGCGCGTCCCGATCCGGACACGACGGTACCGCGGGTGTACCGCACCTACGCTCGCGCGCTCACGGTGCTCGCCGCCGTGTACATGGCCGGCGGGCTGCTGCTGTTCGCACCGCTCGTCAACCTGTTCTTCGGTGAAAGCTGGCGCGGCTCGGTCGGGTTCTATCGCAGCCTGATGCCGCTGTTCGCGCTGCAACTGATCTACGTGCCGCTGTCGCAGATCTTCCTCGCGACGCGCGCGCAGCGTATCGATTTTTTGTTTCAGCTGACCTGCGGCGTATGTCTTGCCGGCGCGCTGGGCATCGCGCGGCTGATGAACCTGTCGGCCCCGACGAGCGTGCAGGTCTTTTCGCTGACCGGCGCGGCGCTGATGGCGGCCGGCATCGCGCTGACGTACCGGGTCTTGGGCACGAGCCTGTCCCGGTCCCGGGCGCTGGCGTGAGATCTCCGATACGACGAACGAGCACACCATGATCCTGATAGTCATCGATTCCCTCGAGCGTTACTACTTCGCCACTCGCCTGGTGAACGCGGTCCGTCACGAATACGAGTTCGCGTTCCTGACGAGCGAACCCGTCGCGCATCTCGGCCTGCTGCTGGGTGGCTTCCGGTCGGTGTACCTGAACCGGCTGATGCCGATCGACGTGCCCGACGGCCAGCCGGCCGATTGCACGCCGTACCAGCTGTCGATCGAGGTGCTGAACGGGCAGATGACCGAGGCGCGCGCGAAGCGCGAGTCGGCAGCGATCTTCCATATCGCGTTGGAAGTCCTGCGCGGCCTGCGGATCGAGCAGTGCGTGATGTGGAACGGGCAGCAGCTGGTGTGCCGTGCGGTGCGGCAGGCCTGTGCGATGCACGGCGTGGTGACCCGCTTCATCGAGATCTCGAACCTGCCGGGCAAGCTGTTCGTCGATTCGCTGGGCGTCAATGCGCTGTCGACGATCAGCCGCCACCCCGAGGTCATCGACCGGCTGCCGCTGCCCGACGAGGACACGCATGCGCGTTGGCTGTCGGCCTATGAGCGCTACAAGCAGATGCCGCTGCCGCAGGCCAGGACGTCGTTCGCGCGCAAGGCGACGTCCGCGGTCAACTACCTGCTGAAGGCGGTCAGCGGCGGCGTCGCCCGCCGGCGTCTGGCGAGCGTGCGCGCGCGCAACGGGATACCGGCGCCGAGACAGGCCACCTGCATGTCGGCCGATACGCTGGCGACCTGCCGCTATGTGTTCCTGCCGCTGCAGGTATCGGGCGACACGCAGATCAAGCTGCATTCGGACGTCGGCAATCTCGACGCGATCCGCAATGCGTCCGAGTTCGCGGCGAACGAGAGCGCCGACCTGTTCGTGAAGTTGCATCCGGCCGAGACCGATGCGGCCGAGATCGATGCGATCGTGCGCCTGCAGGAGACCTATCACTTCAAGATCGTCACGTCGCCGACCACGGACCTGCTTCGGCACGCGTATGCGGTCGTCACGATCAATTCGACGGTCGGGCTCGAGGCGATGCTGTACGGCAAGCCCGTGGTGTCGCTCGGCCGCTGCTTTTACAAGGCGTTCGACCGGGAGCGGCTGCTGAAGTACATCCATTCGTTCCTGGTCGACGGCATCGACTATTTCGGCGCCGCGCGCATCCCCGCCGATGCGGCCCGGCGCGTGTTCGCGGGGCGACACTGACATGGCCGTCACGTTGCGACAGACCGCCGAGGCGATCGCCGAAGACTGCCGACGCAACGCGTTCGTGAAGACGCGCTGCGTGGTGATCTTCTATCGCGTCGTGCATTACCTCGCATGCCGGAGCCGATTCACGCTGCTGGCCGGTGCGCCGCTCATCCTGCTCTACATCGTGCTGTGCGACTGGCTGATGGGCATCGAGATACCGGTGAAGACGAAGATCGGCAAGGGGCTTACGCTCTATCACGGCACCGGCCTCGTGATCAACGGCTATGCGGTGATCGGCGACTACTGCACGCTGCGACACGGCGTGACCATCGGCAACACCATCCTGAAGGACGGCACGCTCGGTGGCGTGCCGACGATCGGCGACTACGTCGAATTAGGCGTGCACAGCGTCGTGCTCGGCGCGGTGCGCGTCGGCGACCGCGCTCGGATCGGCGCCGGAGCGGTGGTGCTGCGCGACGTGCCCGACGGCCGCGTGGCCGTCGGCGTTCCGGCGCGCATTCTCGACAACGGACAGGAGCCGAAATGAAAGTGTTCATTCTGCATCCCGGCAAGGCGAACTATCCGGAGATCGCCGCCTACGGCCGCCGGCTGAGAGCGCACGGGTTCGAGGTGTATGACGGCGATCTCGACGCGTACGCATGCTTTCCCGACCGGGACGCCTGCATCCTGTGGTGCATCATGGGTTTCTATCGCGCGCTGCCGCCCGCTCGGTTCGTGATTCACGACTATCGGTCGCTGTCGGTCGGCCGGCTCGCGGCCGTCAAGGACGGCGTGAAGCGCGTACTGAACGCCCGGCCCGACTTACGGATCTTCCAGAACGAGCGGATGCGCGACGCGATGGCGTTTCGCGACGGCGTGCGTTCGTTGCTGCTGCCGATGGGCGTGCCGGACTGGATCTTCGATCAGGCCGACGCGGATGTCGCGGCCGGGGGCGCCGCCGGTGCCGAGCCGACATCGTCCGGGCGGTTCTGCTATATCGGCGAAATGAGCCGCGAACGCGGCTTTCACAAGGTGCTGGCCGCTTATCGCGACGCGCGGCGCGACGAATCGGACACGCTCGTGCTGGTCGGCAACCCGGAGCCCGCGATCCACGCGGCCTTCGCCGATACGCCGGGCATCCACTTCGTCGGCCGCGTGCCGCAGCCCGACGCGCTGCGGATCGTCCGCGACAGCGAATACGCGGTGTGCTTCTTCCCGTATCACCGGCCGCATTGCTTCCAGACGCCGACGAAGCTGCTCGAATACGCGTCGCTCGGCAAGAAGATCGTGTGCAACGACGCGCCGTCGAACGTACGCACCGCGGACGAGCTCGGCATCCAGTGCCACGTCACCGGCGCGACGATCTTCGACGAGCTGTTTCCGCTGTCGCGGATCCGCGCGACGCGTCCCGACCCGGCGTCGATGAAGTCGCTCGAATGGGGGCGCGTGATCGAGCGGTCAGGCGTGCTTGCGTATATCGATGCGGCTGCGGGGCGCGGGCCGAGTGTCTGACGACGTCATTCGCCGTCGGTGCGCGACGGCTCATCCCTCATGGAGAGGATCCCGATGAAGATCGTCCACATAGTCGAATCCAGCGCCACCGGCACGTTGTCGATGGTGTGCCTGATCGCGAACCGCCTGGCTCGCGAAGGCCACGACGTCCATGTCATCTACTCGGTGCGGCCGGATACGCCGGCCGGTCTTGCCGCGATGTTCGACACGCGGGTATCGCTGCGCCATGTCCAGATGAAGGATGCGGGCCTGTTGCGGACAGTGGGCCGGCTGCGCGCCACGCTCAACGAGATCGGTCCGGACGTCGTGCACTTGCATTCGTCGTTCGCCGGCTTTCTCGGACGGCTGTCGACGTTGTTCGCGCTGCGGAAGGCCGCGTTCTTCTACAGCCCGCACTGCATTTCCTTCATGCGTCGCGATATCTCGGGCGTGAAGCGCCTGGCGTTCGTCGGCCTCGAATGGATCGCGTGCGTTCGGAAATGCCTGTACGTCGCGTGCTCCGAAAGCGAAGGTCGCGCGATCCGTGCATGGCTTCGCCAGCCGGTGGTGGTGGTCGAGAATGCGGTGAGCGATGCCTCGTCGTCCGAGCGTTCGGGCGACGCCGAGCGGCCGGCGGAAGGCCCGCCGTGCGTAGTGACCGTCGGCGGCATCCGCCCGCAAAAGAATCCTGAGCTGTTCGCGCAGATCGCGCACGGGATGCGTGCGCGCGGCACGCGCTTCGTGTGGATCGGCGACGGTGACGCCGCAGAAAAAGCGCAGCTGACCGAGGCCGGCGTCGAGGTCACCGGATGGTTGCCGCACGAGGAAGTCGCGCGGCGGCTTGAACGCGCAGACGTGTACCTGTCGACGTCGTCGTGGGAAGGCATGCCGGTTTCGGTTATCGAGGCGATGCTGGCAGGCCGGCCGGTCGTCGCGTCCGACTGCGCCGGCAACGTGGACGTCGTG
Organism: Burkholderia sp. Bp9004; assembly: GCF_003858025.1. Lineage (NCBI taxonomy): Bacteria > Pseudomonadati > Pseudomonadota > Betaproteobacteria > Burkholderiales > Burkholderiaceae > Burkholderia > Burkholderia sp. Bp9004. Next base: position 30,519 of record NZ_QTQD01000007.1, read on the forward strand.
CGCCATCTGGAGACCGGCGTGATCTACGCGACGGCGGCCGATGCGGTCGCGTGGCTGGAGCGTCTCGCCGGCGACGACGCACTGCGCCGGGAACTGGCGCGGCGGGCGAGCCGCGAGGCGCGGCAGCGCTTTGGCGAGGAGCGCCTGTTCGACGAACTCGCGCCGCTCTATGCTGCATGGGTGGCCCGCTGACACCAGCTTCGGCTGCGCTCGACCGGCGCGATCGCGCGGTAATCGCCGCGGCGCAACGTGCTCAACGCCGCCCCAATTTCACGGAGAACCAGTATGAATGTAACCATCACGCCGGACGTCACCGTCGGCAACAACCTACCTTTCGTCCTCTTCGGCGGCCTCAACGTGCTGGAAAGCCTCGACTTCACGCTCGACGTCTGCAACACGTTCGTCGAGGTCACGCGCCGTCTCGGCATTCCGCTGGTGTTCAAGGCGTCCTTCGACAAGGCGAACCGTTCGTCGATTCACTCGTATCGCGGCGTGGGATTCGACGAGGGGCTCAGGATCTTCGACGAAGTCAAGCGCCGGTTCGGCGTGCCCGTGATCACCGACGTGCACGAAGTGTGGCAGGCTGAGCCGGTCTCGCAAGTCGTCGACGTACTGCAGGTGCCGGCATTCCTCGCGCGCCAGACCGACCTCGTCGTCGCGCTCGCGCAGACCGGCAATGCGATCAACATCAAGAAACCGCAGTTCATGAGCCCGACGCAGATCGAGCACGTCGTGTCGAAATGCCGCGAGGCCGGCAACGACAACGTGATCCTGTGCGAACGCGGCTCGTCGTTCGGCTATGACAATCTCGTCGTCGACATGCTGGGCTTTCGCCAGATGCGCGACGCGACGGGCGACTGCCCGGTGATCTTCGACGTCACGCACAGCCTGCAGATGCGCGATCCACACGGCGCGGCATCGGGCGGCCGGCGACGGCAGGTGCTCGATCTCGCGCGCGCCGGGATGGCGGTCGGGCTGGCCGGGCTATTCCTCGAAGCGCATCCGGACCCCGATCGCGCGCGCTGCGACGGCCCGAGCGCGTTGCCGCTCGCGCTGCTCGATCCGTTCCTTCAGCAGGTGAAGGCGGTGGACGATCTGGTCAAGCGGCTCGAGCCGCTCGATATCCGATGAGCGGCTCGACGTATCGCGGGCCCGTGCGCCTGATGCTGTTCGACGTCGACGGCGTATTGACCGATGGCTTGTTGCACGTGACGGCGGACGGCGAGTTCATGAAGAGCTTTCACGCGCACGACGGCGTTGCGGTCGCACTGCTGCGCGCGCACGGCATCCGCACCGGCATCTTGTCGGGCAAGCACAGCGGCGCGCTGGCCTGGCGGGCCACGCAGCTCGGCGTCGACGTGCTCGTGACCGGCTGCGACGACAAGGCCGCCGGCTATGCGGACATCAAGGCGCAACAGCAGCTCGACGATCACGAGATCGCGTATGTCGGCGACGACGTGAACGATCTCGCGGTCATCGCACGCGTCGGCGTGTCGTATGCACCGGCCGATGCGCATCAGCTGGTCTGCATGCGCGTCGATCATGTCGCGCGCACGGCCGGCGGCCGCGGCGTCGCGCGCGAGGTGGCCGAGCAGCTGTTGACCGATGCGGGGCTGTCGCTCGACGATGCGTATCGGCCATTGCTCGAACAATGGAGCGGTCATGACGTCGTTCAATAACCGTAACGGGCGACCGCTGCGCGTCGTGATTCCGGCCCGATACGGTTCGACGCGACTGCCGGGCAAGCCGCTCGTCGATCTGAACGGTGAACCGATGATCGTCCGCGTGCATGCGCGCGTGCGCCGCGCGCTGCCCGATGCCGACATCGTCGTCGCGATCGACGACGCACGCATCGCCGATGCGCTCGACGCGCGCGGCATCCGCTTCGCGATGACCGATACCGGGCATGCGTCCGGCACCGACCGTGCGGCGGAAGTCGCACGTACGTTTGGCTGGCCCGACACCGCTGCGGTGCTCAACGTGCAGGGCGACGAACCGCTCGTGCCGACGGCATTGCTGCAGGCATTCGCCGGCTTCTGTGACGCGGCGCCGGACCTCGGTGTCGCGACGGTGGCCTGCCCGATCGGGGAAGCTGGGCTGCTCGACGAGCCGGCGACCGTCAAGCTCGTGGTCGACCGCCGCGACCGCGCGTTGTACTTCTCGCGCGCGGCGATCCCGTTCTGTCGCGACGGCCGGCCGGCGACCCCGGACGAATCGAATCGTTCGACCCAAGGCATGTTCCTGCGGCACATCGGTCTCTACGGCTACGCGAACGCGACCTTGCAGGCATTGGCGCGCACGGCGCCGTGCGAACTCGAGCAGCTTGAAAAGCTCGAGCAGTTGCGCGCGCTCTGGCTCGGCGTGCCGATCGACGTGATGCGCTGGCCCGATGCGCCGCCCGCCGGCATCGATACGCCCGACGACGTCGCCCGTGTCGTCTCTCTTCTCAAACGGCAAACCCAAGATGCGACAGAACCATATTGAATCCGCCCGGCAGGTCTTCGAGATCGAGTCGCGGGCATTGGCCGGCGTGGCCGCGCGGCTCGACGCGAATTTCGAAGAAGCGGTCGAGGTCATCCTCGCGGCGAGCGGCCGCGTCGTCGTGTGCGGCATGGGCAAGTCCGGCATCGTCGGCAAAAAGATCGCCGCGACGCTGTCGAGCACCGGCACGCCCGCGTTCTTCATGCATCCGGGCGAGGCCTATCACGGCGATCTCGGCATGGTGACACCGGACGACACGTTCCTCGCGATTTCGAATTCCGGCGAGACGGACGAGGTGATCAAGCTGATTCCGTTCCTGCGCAGCAACGGCAACGACTTGATCGCGCTGACCGGTAATCCCGCATCGACGCTCGCGAGCATTGCGCGGGTCCATCTCGACATCGGCGTCGAACGCGAGGCGTGCCCGCTGCAGCTCGCGCCGACCGCGTCGACGACGGCGACGCTCGCGATGGGCGATGCGCTGGCGGTTACGCTGATGCGGGCGCGCGGCTTCCAGCCGGAACACTTCGCGCGCTTCCATCCGGGCGGCTCGCTCGGTCGCCGGCTGCTGTCCACGGTCGACGACGAAATGGCGCGCGGGAACCTGCCGTTCGTGACGGAGGCCACGTCGACGCTGGACGTTCTGGACGCGATGACGCGCGGTCGGCTCGGGCTTGCGATCGTGAGGCGCAACGCCGGCTGGGGCATCGTGACCGACGGCGACATCCGCCGCGCGATCGAACGGCATGGCGACGGCGTATTGCGGCGCACGGCGGCCGACATGATGTCGATCGAGCCGTCGACGGTGCGGCCCGGCACGCGCGTCGAGGATGCGTTGCTGCTGATGCAGCAGCAGCGGATCGGCGCGTTGCTGGTGGTCGACGGCGGGGACGTCGTCGGTGTGTTCAAGAAGTAGGGTGTTTGCGTCTCCCGCCGCGTCGCGCGACGCGCGGGAGGCCCGGCCGGCACCGGCGCGCGCTATTGCAGGCTTTGCGTCAGCGCACTGGACGCGGCGTCCTGGCGAAACCGGCGCACGCGCAGGAACGTGATGAAATTCGAGTCGTGCTGGCTTGCCGCGCCGCCGTCCGGGTCGTCGAACGCGACGCGCAGCACCGCGACGAGGTCGCTGCCGTCGAATTGCCAGTCGACGTACTGGAAGCCGTGCCGTTTCGTGTCGGCGTGTTGCAGCAGGACGCGCCGCGCGGTCCACTGCCGGAGATCGGGCGACGACAGCAGCACCAGCGTGTTGCGTACGCGCTCGAGGTTCATGCGCCCGATGCTTTTCGGCACCGCGTTGGTGATCGTCCAGTATTGCTTCGACTGCGGGTCGAAGCGAATCGTGAATTTCTTGCCGGCGCCCGGCAGGTCGACGAAATCGCGCGCCGGGTCGAATGACAGCGTGCGGCCGTCGTCGATCGTCGTCACCAGCGCGGCTTTCTCGGGGCCGTTCGCGGTGTTCACGCGCAACATGACGGCGGGCGCGGCGCCCTGCTTGCCGACCACGTTGCCTTCTTCCCACGACTGGAACTTGCCGTCGAGCCAGTGCTTGTCCGACGGCAGCGGCGCGGACACGCGCCAGTTGCGTGCATCGAGCAGGTCGCGATCGACGGGCGCGGACATCACCAGCGCGCGCAGGTCGCCGTCGTCGACGCTTTCATACGCGCGCCAGACGCGTCCGCGATCGACGAGGACCGGCACCGGCCCGGTGATGAAGCGCCCCGGATACGGCAGCAGCCCGGTGGACGCGTCGACTGGCGTGGTCCACGACGCCCCGCCGTCGTCGGACCGGCGAATCGACGGCGTGCCCATCGAGCGGTTGGTGCCCATCAGGTACAGCGCGCCGTTCAGCACGAACAGCGACGACCAGTACTGGTCCGGTACGTCGCCGAGCCTGGACCAGGTCGTACCCTTGTCGTGCGACGTGAACACGGACACCCGGTCCTGCGCCGAGGCGGCGCCGAACGTGTCGAAGCTCGCGACATAATCGCCGTTTGGCAGCACGGCCAGCGACGGCGAACCGAGATACACGCGCGTGGCGGCCCGGCTGTGCGCGATCACCTCGCCGGGCGGCGCGGGGACGGCTTCCGCGTGCGCGGACATCGCCGCGTAGCCCAGGCACAGCGCTGCGACGAGCGACCGTTTCAGCGCGCGTGACGTCGACGCATGTCGGCGTGATGTCATGTCAGGTGCGCGAGCGGCTTGCCGCCGGACGCGTTTGGAATGGGACGGGCGACCGTGCGCCTGTGCGGCGCGTCCTGGTCGGCGAGCACGACGAACAGCAGGATGGTGAGCCAGAGCATGCCATAGAGCACGTGATACTTGAACAGCAGGATCGGCAGCAGATAGAGCAGATACTTGCGGCTGCCCTTGCGGCGGAACAGCATGACGAGCGTACCGAAGAACACAACGAAGCCGGCAGCGCCCGCGGCGAACACCAGGTAGATGTAGAACGAGCTGTCACGCACCTGATAGCCGCGCAGGTGCGTTTTCCCGACGTTGTTGCGCTCGTCCCAGAACAGCCCGCCGCCGAACACGCCTGCGACGACGTCGCGCTCGGACAGCTCGGTCAGCACGAGCGTACGGCTGCCGACCGCATCGTAGTCGGCCGACTGATTCACCCGCTGGTCGTACACGCTATAGAGCCACGGCACGCAGGCGAGCGCGACGACGACGACGGCGATCCGGGTCCGCAGCCGCCCGCGCCCGGTGAGCACGTGCAGCCCGCACAGTGCCGCGCAGACAGCCATCGACGCGACCGAGAAGCTGAGCAGGGCGGTGGCGAACCCGACCACGGGCGCGAGCGTGATGCGCCGCTGCGACAGCAACAGGACCACCGCGCTCGGGACGACCGTCATCGCATAGAACGACGGTTCGGAATATAGGCCGAGCGCGCGGATCGAAATCAGGCTGTCGGTCAGCGCCTTGGTCGCGTAGAGCGCTTCGGAGTCAGCTTCGCGCACGTAGCTGTCGAAGTCGATGAAGGTGCCGGTCCCGAGGTAATAGACGAGCTGGAACGTGAAGAACGCTGCGTGGACGTAGATGAGCGTCTTGCACGCTGCGTCGAGCGATTCACGCGTGAGCACGCCGCCGGCGAACATCCAGTAGCTCAGCGCGATATACGTCTGGATCAGCACGAACTTGATGAAGAAGTTCGCGTAGAAATCGCCGAACGCGGACAGGATGAACGCGAGGCAGGTGCTGATCAGCCAGTACGTGCAAACCGGAAACAGGTGCCGCTGCCGGTTCATCAGCGTCGGCGCGCGCAGAAAGGCGAGCACGCAGAGCAGGAAATACGCGGCGAAGGTTGCCCGCACGCTGAACGCGTTGAGCGAGAAGAACAGTACGCTGGCTGAAAAGAGCAAGGTCGACATGCGTGCGCCCGATCGGAGACTTCGGATTCGCCGCGTGCCGGCCGTTCCGGCGCGTGCGGCGAGATGCCGTGCGACGCGGGGCAAGATGCCTGTCGGGCAGGGCTGGCTTGCGGGCCGGTTCGCACGCGGAACACGCGGCCGTCGTGCGGGACGAAGCGATTCCGGCGATCAAGCATAGAGTGTTGGACGGCCAGGCGAGCCGCGTTGTCCGATTCGTGCGGCATTCTGTCTTTTTCCGGCGGGATCCGCGGGGCAGGTCATGCACCGGGCGGCCCGCCAGGCTCGGCCGCACGGCACTGCACCGTATTGCGACGTTCGACCGTGCGCGCCCGCGCCCGTCACGGCTGCAGCGCGAACCGCCCGCACAAGAACGGCGAATACATCTCGATCGCCGCCTGAATCGGCGCATGCCGCCCATACGCGACCGCCGACACGGCCAGCAGCGAGCCGGCGACGAGCGCGCGATACCGCGCGTCGACGCTTGGCGCGCCATGCCGCCACACGAACGCTAGCGCGACCGCCGAGCCGACGAGCCAGCCGGCGACGACTTCCGACGGCGTGTGCGCGTCGTCGAACACGCGTGCAATACCGATCAGCGCGCCGAGCGCGAGCCCGAGCGACAGCGACGTGCTCGCCCGCAGTTGCTCGCCGCCGCCGAGCGCCAGCACGCACGTCATCGGCCAGACCGCCGACGCGAGCATCGTGTGCCCGCTGATCACGCGGAAATCGATCGCGCGGATCTGGATCCCGCAGCCGGCATACAGCATCTTGGTGGCGCCGACCAGCGCCATGCCGACCGCGAGCATGAGCGCCCACGACGCCGCAACATGCCGTCCGGCCGTCGAGCGCGTGAGCCAGACGATGCACACGACCGCCAGCGGCAACGTCATCGCCGCGTCGCCGAGATCGCTGACGGCCGTCCACATGACCGGGTTCGTGACGATTGCCCGGTCAGGCGACCAGCAGCGCCGACATGCGCGCGGCCAGATAGCTTTCGAAATCCGCAGCCACTTCCGGATGCCGCAGCGCGAACTCGACCGTCGCCTTCAGATACCCGAGCTTGCTGCCGCAATCGAAGCGCGTGCCGTCGTAGCGATGGGCGAGCACCTGCTCGTCCGCGAGCAGCGACTGGATCGCGTCCGTCAGCTGCAGTTCGCCGCCGGCACCGGGCCGCAACGCGCGCAGATGCGCGAACACCTTCGGCTTCAGCACGTAGCGGCCCACCACGCCGAAATTCGACGGCGCCTTCGCCGGCTCCGGCTTCTCGACGATCCCGGACAGCTTGAACAGGTTGTCCTCCCAGCGCCTGCCGTCGATCACGCCGTACGACTTCGACGCCTCGGGCGCGATTTCCTCCACGCCGATCACCGACGCGTGATAGTGATCGAACACGTCGATCATCTGCCGCAGCACGGGCGTCGGACCGTCGAGCAGGTCGTCGGCGAGAATCACCGCGAACGGATGGTCGCCGACCAGCTTCTCCGCGCACAGCACCGCATGGCCGAGCCCCAGCGCTTCGGCCTGGCGCACGTAGAAGCAGTCGACGTGGCTCGGCTTGATGCTTCGAACCAGCGACAGCAGCTTTTCCTTGCCGCGCGCCTCGAGCTCGGCTTCGATCTCGTAGGACTTGTCGAAGTGATCCTCGATCGCGCGCTTGCTGCGACCGGTCACGAAAATCATTTCGGTGATACCGGCGTCGATCGCTTCCTCGACCGCATATTGAATCAGCGGCTTGTCCACGACCGGCAGCATTTCTTTCGGGCTGGCCTTGGTCGCAGGCAGAAATCGCGTGCCGAGACCGGCGACCGGAAATACGGCTTTCGTCACTTTCAACATGATTGTCGGATTCCATCCGTTCAGGAGCAGGCATCAACGATGCCGGGAAAGGGCGGCGATGCACATATGCACGCATCTTTCGCCGGTGCCGTATCGTTCGCGCAATTGGACTCGCGCGCCGTTGGGAAATCGTATGGGTGTTCCGGATTCAGCTGGTGACCGAATCTAGGCAGAATCCGACAGCGACGAATGGTGATGAATTGCGAATCGCCAATTGCAAGCGCCGATTTCAATAATGTCGGATGCCGTCTAGGGATTGTCGGTATGACGTCGATTGCATGACGTAGATTCAGGCATTCATTACTGGACAGCCGGTCACGATGTCGCACACGTAGTGCGCACGAACCGCCGTCGGCTCAGGAGCAGTCATGACCGGACAGGGCGATATCTTCGATGCAATCGCTGAATTCAATCGGACATATCTCGTGCTCGCGCAGCGCATGTTGCGTATCGACTACGAGCAGGCCAAGCGGCAATTGGGCATCTCGGACGAAATTGCCGCGTCGATTGACGCGCTGACGCTGGATCAGATCGATGAACTGGCGGTCCGCGGCGAACTGGTGTGTGAATTTCGCGCGGAAAACGCGCCGGGCCGCGCGTGATCCGTTCTCCGGTTTTCCCGAATGGGCGTTCGACTCACGGCCTTCAAGCGGATTGCATCGTGGCAATCCCGCGTCCATTCGGTCTTTTACACGCCATGAAAATGGGGATGAATCGCATGTCCGGTTATCGCGAATTGAAGGCGCAAGCCGATGAATTGATGAACCGCGTCGAGGAAGCCCGCCTCGCCGAACTCGAGGCTGTCATTCAGGAGATTCGCACCCGGGTCGCCGAATACGGCCTGACCGCCGGTCAGATTTTTGGCCGCCACGGCGGCACCGCAAGAACGCATCGGCGCACCGGTATCGCGACCCGAAAACCGGCGCGACGTGGAGCGGACGTGGCCGCGAGCCGCGCCGGATCAAGGATGGGCGTCGCGAGCGGTTCCTGATCGAGCGCAATCCAGGTTCACGTAAGCGTGCAGCGATGCAGCGGGGCACGACGAAAGGCGGGCGGTGTCTTTCGCGCGCCGCTACGTCGTCCGGCGCCCGCCGGCTAACCAGGCGATCGAGCGCATTCGCGCGGCGCCGGCTCATCGGCACGTGCGTCGTCGATCACGACGCGTGACCTGCCCGAGCAACGCAGCGAACGCGGCTTCGTCCACGCGCAGCCCGCGCGGCGAGTGGCGCACCTCCAGCGCCGCGAGCATCCCGGCTTCGAACGCATCGAGCACCGCCGGGTGGATGTAGCAGCGTCGGCACACGGCCGGCGTGTTGCGCAATATGTCGGCGACGGCCCGCACCGTTTCGACGATCTGCTTGCGCGCCTGCGTGACGTCCTCATGCGGGATGCGCCGCAGCAATGCCAGCGCCTGAACACTGCCCGCCCATGTCCGGTAATCCTTCGCGGTGAACTCCGCGCCTGCTGCTTCGCGCAGATACTCGTTCACGTCGGACGAGCCGATCGAATGGCGTGTGCCATCGTCGTCCACATACTGGAACAGCTCGTGCCCGGGCAACTCCGCGCAGCGCCGCACGATCCGGCCAACGCGCGGGTCGTCCACGGTCACGTCATGCTCGATGCCACTCTTGCCCGTGAAGCGCAGGCGAACCTGTCCCGGGCGGATCGTCACGTGGCGCTTGCGCAGCGTCGTCAGCCCGTACGACGCGTTCTCGCGAGCATATTCGGCGTTGCCGATCCGCGCGAGCGTCGTGTCGAGCAGCCGCACGATCGTCGCGACGATCTTGTCGCGCGGCATCCCGGGCAGTGCCAGATCACGCGCGACGCGCGTGCGGATGCGCGGCAGCGCGCGGGCGAAGGCCGCCATCCGCGCGTACTTGTTCGCGTCGCGCGTCTCGCGCCACTGCGGGTGATAGCGATACTGCTTGCGCCCGCGCGCATCACGCCCCGTCGCCTGCAAATGGCCGCGCGGGTCCATGCAGATCCAGACATCGGTATACGCCGGCGGAATCGCTAGCGCATCGATGCGGGCGATTTCGTCGGCGTCGCGGATCCGGACGCCGTCCTGCGTGTAGTACGCGAAGCCGTGGCGCAACCGCCGGCGCGTGTAGCCGGGATGCCGGTCGTCGACATGGCGCAGCGGCGCGGCAAGGCGAGCGCCGGTTTCGGTGCCGGGGCCGCTTCGGGACGTACGTTTCTTCATGTCGCAAGCCGCCAGCGAAGCGGCGTATCCATGTGCGGCGATCGGGGTTCACGCGCGGCGGACATCGTTGTTCTCCTTGTTGTCGGAGCGGCTGTCGCGGGGCGCGAACAGCGCTTGCCAGTGCGACAGCAAGATCCGTGCGCCGCCGCGGGATCCGCCGCCCCGCCCACGTCGAAACGGTTGGGGCAGGCGACGATCCGGTGCTAGGTGTTTATACGTATGCCGATACCGATATCGCTTCAATCCAATATTTCATTGGAAGGTTATCGGACTTGTTTCTAGACTGATCCGGGGCGTACATACCGGGCCGGCCGCATGCGCCGGCCGGCACCGCCCCGAACCGCACCCGCGCCACGCAGAACCACAACAGCACGGCATCGCGCCAGGCAGGCGCCGCGGCATACAACGACATCATCGGAGACGGACCATGACATTCATCAGGAAGCTGACGGCCGGTGCGCTCGTCGCCGCGGCGACGGTATTCGCTTCGGGTGCGCACGCGCAGCAAAAGCCGATCACGCTCGGGTTCTCGCAGGTCGGCGCGGAAAGCGCGTGGCGCACCGCCAACACCGTGTCGGTGAAGAGCGCGGCGAAGGACGCCGGCATCAACCTGAAATTCTCGGACGCGCAGCAGAAGCAGGAGAACCAGATCCGCGCGATCCGCTCGTTCATCGCGCAGAAGGTCGACGTGATCGCGTTCTCGCCGGTCGTCGAGTCGGGCTGGGAGCCGGTGCTGACCGAAGCGAAGGCGGCCCATATTCCGGTGATCCTGACCGATCGTGGCGTCGACGTGAAGGATCCGTCGTTGTACGTGACGATGATCGGCTCCGACTTCCTCGAGGAAGGGCGGCGCGCCGGCCACTGGATGGAAGAGCGCTTCAAGAACGATGCGGGCCCGATCAATATCGTCGAGCTGCAGGGCACGGTCGGCTCCGCACCGGCCAACGATCGCCGCGCGGGCCTGCTCGAAGTGATCAAGAACAATCCGAAGTTCAAGGTGATCGCATCGCAAAGCGGCGACTTCACGCTCGCCGGCGGCAAGCAGGTGATGGAAGCGTTCGCGAAGACCTACGGCAAGCAGATCAACGTCGTCTACGCGCACAACGACGACATGGCGCTCGGCGCGATCCAGGCGATGGAAGAGGCCGGCATCAAGCCCGGCAAGGACGTGAGCGTCGTATCGTTCGATGCGACCAAGGGCGGCTTCCAGGCGATGGTCGCCGGCAAGATCAACGTCGACGTCGAATGCAGCCCGCTGCTCGGGCCGCAGCTGATGACCGCGGTGAAGGACGTGGTCGCCGGCAAGCAGCTGCCGAAGCGCATCGTCACGAACGAGACGGTGTTCCCGATGAGCGTCGCGGCGCAGGTGCTGCCGACCCGCAAATACTGAGTCCCGGCGGACGCGGGCGGCGGCGCGGCTGCCGCCCTCAGCCTTCCGCCTCGAATCGAGGGCGATCCATGACGAATCCGCCGGTGGTCGAGATGATCGGCATCGACAAGGCGTTCCCGGGCGTGAACGCGCTGCAGCGCGTGAACTTCCGGTTGTTTCCGGGCGAAATTCATGCGCTGATGGGCCAGAACGGCGCGGGCAAGTCGACGCTGATCAACGTGCTGACCGGCGTGCACGCGCACGATGCGGGCGAGATTCGCGTCGGTGACGCACCGGTGCGGTTCGCCGCGCCGCGCGAAGCAGAGGCGGCCGGAATCCAGACGCTGTACCAGGAAGTGAACCTGTGCGCGAACCTGTCGGTCGCCGAGAACATCTTCGCGGGCCGGCAGCCGATGCGGCGCGGCGCGATCGACTGGAAGACGATCCATGCGCGCTCGCGCGATGCGCTCGCCGAGCTCGACCTGTCGCTCGACGTCACGCGCTCGCTCGACGCGTATCCGATCGCGGTGCAGCAGATGGTCGCGATCGCGCGGGCCGTGTCGGTCGATGCGCGCGTGCTGATTCTCGACGAACCGACGTCGAGTCTCGACGACGGCGAGGTTGCTCGGCTCTTCGACGTGCTGCGCCGACTGAAGGCGTCGGGGATGGCGATCCTGTTCGTCACGCACTTTCTCGAACAGACCTATGCGGTGTCCGACCGGATCACGGTGATGCGCAACGGCGAGCGCGAAGGCGAGTACCTCGCGCGCGACCTGCCGGTCGATATGCTCGTCGCGAAAATGACCGGCCGCGAACCGATGTCGGGCAAGCTGCAGGCAGGCGCGGCGGCCGTGCAGCGGGATGCCGATGCGGCCGCGCCATTCCTGTCGATGCGGCAGGCAGGCCGGCGCGGGATGATGAGCCCGCTCGATCTCGACGTGCGGCCCGGCGAGATCGTCGGGCTGGCCGGGCTGCTCGGCTCGGGGCGCACGGAAACCGCGCGGCTCGCGTTCGCGGCCGAGCGCACCGACACCGGCGCGATCGAGATCGACGGCGCGCGCAAGCGGCTCGCGTCGCCGCACGATGCCGTGCGCAACGGGATCGCGTATTGCCCTGAGGATCGCAAGAAGGAGGGGATCGTCGCGGCGTTGTCGATCCGCGAGAACATCGTCCTCGCGCTGCAGGCTCGGCGCGGCTGGTGGCGGCTGATCGGCCGCGCGCGCCAGCGCGAACTCGCCGAGGCCTACATCGCGAAGCTCGGCATCAAGGCGCGCGACGCGGAGCAGCCGATCGGGCTGTTGTCCGGCGGCAACCAGCAGAAGGTGCTGCTCGCGCGTTGGCTAGCGACGGAGCCGAAGCTGCTGATCCTCGACGAGCCGACGCGCGGCATCGACGTCGCCGCGAAATTCGACATCATGGAGCGCGTGCTCGCGCTGTGCGCGCAGGGGCTCGCGATCCTGTTCATCTCATCGGAGATCAGCGAAGTGGTGCGCGTGAGCCACCGCATCGCGGTGCTGCGCGACCGCCGCAAGGTCGCCGAACTGACCGGTGCCGAGGCGTCGGAGGAACACGTGTATCAACTGATCGCGGGAGGCCGGTCATGATCCGGTTACGCACGTTGCTTCGCCATCCGCTCGTATGGCCGGTGCTGACGCTCGCGCTGCTGTTCGCGCTCGACGTCGCGCATCGGCCGGGCTTCCTGTCGATCGCGGTGCTCGACGGCCACTTGTTCGGCGCACCGATCGACATCCTGAATCGCGCGGCACCGCTCGTGATCGTGTCCCTCGGCATGACGCTCGTGATCGCGACGCGCGGGATCGACATCTCGGTCGGCGCGATCGTCGCGATCGCCGGCGCGGCCGCGGCGATCGTGCTCGACGGCGATCCGACGCGGGTCGGCACGGCGCTGGCGGCTGCGCTATGCGTGGGGTTGCTCGCAGGGGCATGGAACGGTGTGCTCGTCGCGTTCGTCGGGATGCAACCGATCATCGCGACGCTGATCCTGATGGTCGCCGGACGCGGTATCGCGCAGTTGCTGACGGGCGGACAGATCATCCCGATCGGCGCGCCGGGCTACCTCGAACTCGGTGGCGGCTATCTCGCGGCCGTGCCGTGTTCGGTCTGGATCGCGATCGCGACGATCGCGGCGACCGCGCTGCTGGTGAACCGCACGGCGCTCGGCCTGTTCATCCGCGCGATCGGCGTGAACCCGGTCGCGACGCGGCTCGTGGGCTTGCGCGCGGGGGCGGTCGTGTTTGGCGTATATCTGTTCTCCGGCGTCATGTCGGCGCTCGCCGGCATCCTCGCCAGCTCGAACGTGCGCAGCGCCGACGGCAACAACGCGGGGCTGCTGCTCGAACTCGACGCGATCCTCGCGGTGACGCTCGGTGGCACGTCGCTGCTCGGCGGCCGCTTCAGCCTCGCGGGTTCCGTGCTCGGCGCGCTGATCATCCAGACGCTCACCTACACGACTTATTCGATCGGCGTGCCACCGGAGGCGACGCTCGTCGTGAAGGCGCTCGTCGTGATCGTCGTGACGCTGATCCAGTCGGACGCGGCGCGCGGGCTGGTGATCCAGCGTGCGTCGCGGCTGCTGTCTTCCACCCGCTCGCGCGCCACCACCGGAGCCACGCCGCGATGAAACGATTCTTCGCATCGCTTACCGACCCGCGCACGTTGCCGATCGTCGTGACGATCGTGCTGTTTGCCGCACTGTTCGGCTTCGGATCCGTGATGTACACGGGCTTCTTCTCGATGCAGGTGCTGACCGGGCTGCTCGTCGACAACGCGTTCCTGCTGATCGTCGCGATCGGGATGACGTTCGTGATCGTGTCGGGCGGTATCGACCTGTCGGTCGGCTCTGTCGTTGCGCTGACAACGATCTTCTGCGCGGTCGGCGCCGAGCGATTGCACTGGCCCGTCTGGGCGATCGTGCCGCTCGTGCTCGTGTTCGGCGCGCTGTACGGCGCGGCGATGGGCGCGCTGATTCATTACTTCAGGTTGCAGCCGTTCATCGTCACGCTCGCCGGGATGTTTCTCGCGCGCGGCGCATGCTTTCTCATCACGACGCAGTCGATCACGATCAACGAGCCGACCTTCCATGCGCTCGCGGGCATCAGCGTGCCGGTCGGTGGCGGGACGCTGAGCGCCGGTGCGCTGATTGCGCTCGCGACGCTGGCCGCCGCGATCTACGTTGCACATTTCACGCGCTTCGGCCGTAACGTGTATGCGGTCGGTGGCAACGAGCGATCGGCGCTGCTGATGGGGCTGCCGGTCGCGCGCACGAAGGTCGGCGTGTATGCGCTGAGTGGCTTCTGTTCGGCGCTCGGTGGCGTGGTGTTCACGCTGTACGTGCTGTCCGGCTACGGGCTGCAGGCGCAGGGGATGGAGCTCGACGCGATCGCTGCGACCGTGATCGGCGGCACGCTGCTCACGGGCGGGGTGGGGTACGTGATCGGGTCGGTGTTCGGCGTCGGTATCCTCGGCACGATCCAGGTGCTCATCACGTTCGACGGCACGCTGAGTTCGTGGTGGACGCGGATCGTGATCGGCGCGCTGCTCTGCGTGTTCTGTCTGCTGCAGCGGGTCATCGAGCGGCACGCGGCGCGGCGGCGTAGCGGCGGGACGGGGCTCGATCCGAAACGGCGGAAGCGGGAAGTCGCGCAGGCCGGGTCAGCTGCGCCGGGTGACGATGCGGCACTGGTGTCGACGATGCGGCGGTTGTGGCGATTCACACCGTCGGCGGCGCGCCGGTGACGGGTACGCAGGTCCGGCCATATCCCTATCCGGTTCGGCGTTGAACGACGCATCGGCGATGCCGACAGGTTTTGGCGACTCGGCCGGCCGCTCGATCGCGAGCAGGTCCAGCGCATCGAGCGGATCCCGTACCGCCGCAGGTCCGAGGTGGCTGATCACGCGGGCGTAGTTCCGCGAATCTGACCCTGCCTCGTTTTCACGTACAGCGACTCATGCGGCGATCAAGCTGGCCTCGTAGTCGACGGGGGGCGGAAGTCGATCGAGGTATGCAGGCGTTGCCGATTGTAATAGCCCTCGATCCAATCGACGATATCCAGACGGGCGTGGGCACGCGTTTCGTAGTGAGGCTGGTAGATTCTTTCGACCTTCAGCGTCTTGAAGAAGCTCTCCATCGGGGCGTTATCCCAGGCGTTGGCACGGCGGCTCATCGAGACGTTTATCTGGAACGCGGCGGTCAATTTCCGGTACGCGCGACTGGCATATTGGGCTCCACGATCGGAATGCAGCAGCAATCCCGGTGGCGGTTTGCGTTGCCAGCACGCGCTGCGCAACGCCTGGCAGACCAGATCCGCGTTGATCCGCTCGGACATCGACCAGCCGACGATGCGCCGGCTCGCCATCCAGGATCGCCGCCAGATATGACCAGCCCTCGCTAGTCCTGACAAAGGTGATGTCGCTTACCCAGGCTTGATTGGGCCGCCAGCCGTCGAAACGCCGATCTAACAGATTCGGCGCCACCGGTAGGCGATGCGTCGAATCCGTCGTCACCCGATACGGGCGCTTGTAGACCGGGCGTAGCCCCTGGCGTTGGAGGCTGCGACGCGCGCGTTCGGCGCTCGCCGGCCGACCCTGAGCACGCAACTGTCGCACGATACGAGCACGGCCATAGCTGCCGCGGCTAGCGCGATGAATGGCGGCGACCTCAGCGTCTAACATGGCATTGGCCAGTGCCCGCCGACTTGGCTCCCGGCCGCGCCACTGGCATCGCGCTGATCACGGCACCAGTTCCCCAGTGTCGCCACCGGCACGCCCAGTCTACGTGCGGCCTCATGCTGACCGACGCTCCCAGCCAGCCGCACTGCCTCTACCTTGAATTCCTTCGTGTACTGCCGTCTTGGTACCACGTTCTCTGCCATGCTCTTCTCCATACAGGCAAAAAGTTATCAAACTTTTTGCTGTACGTGGATTCAGGGCAGGGTCACTCTTCGTCGAGCTGCCGTTCTGAACGACGTGCGCACGCGTTTCGCCGACGCATCCGATACGTCGGGAGACAGGCCTCGTGCAGCGTCGATCGGTCGAGCGGTCGAGCGTGACACCACCCGTTGACAACACAACGAACCGTTCGGGGTTTGCGTCCCGTTCGGCTTTTCATGGCGCCGGAGCAATTTGGAGGAAAGGGATGTCGGGCTATCGCGAATTGAAGGCGCAAGCCGATGAACTGATGAAACGTGCCGAGGAAGCGCGACAGGCTGAACTCGAGACCGTGCTGCAGGAGGTCCGTACCCGTGTCGCCGAATATGGGTTGACCCCGAGACAGATATTCGGCCGTCAGGGCAGTGCCGCAAGGGCGGCGCGAAAAACGGCTGCCGTCGCGCCCAAGTACCGCGATCCGAACACCGGGGCGACGTGGTCCGGCCGGGGACGCGAGCCGGCATGGATCAAGGGGAAGCGCCGCGAGCGCTTCCTGATCGAACGCCAGGAGGGTTGAACGCGACATTGCGCGATGCCCATAAAATGGAGGCGTCCGCCGACCCGTGCTTCGCCAGGACCCTGGCGACGAGCGGGCCGGCTTACTCGCGACCTCCAAGGCCACTATGGAAATCAAATGGATCGAGGATTTCCTCGCGCTCGCGCAATACCAGAGCTTTTCCCGCGCGGCTGAATTTCGCAACGTCACGCAGTCGGGCTTCAGCCGCCGCATCCAGTCGCTCGAACAGTGGATCGGCTCCGAGCTGATCGACCGCAGCAGCTTTCCGCCGGTGCTGACGCCGGCAGGGCGCCTGTTCCGCGAAACGGCCGAGGACGTCATCAGCCGCCTGTACGATACCCGCGCGATCATCCGCACCGAGCAGCGGATCGCCGGCAAGAGCCTGCAGATCGCCGCGGGCCACACGATCGCGCTGAGTTTCCTGCCGGCCTGGCTCAAGGCGCTCGCCCCGCATTTCGGCGAAGTGCGGGCGCGTGTCATTCCGACGAACGTCCACGACTCGATCCTGATGCTCGTCAACGGCAACTGCGAGCTGATGTTTGCGTATCACCATCCCGAGCTGCCGCTCCATCTCGACCCTGCGAAGTACGAGCACCTGACAGTGGGCCTCGACACGCTGATGCCGGCGTGCCGGCCGAACCGTCGATCGGCGCCCGCGTTTCGCCTGCCCGGAACGAAGCAGAATCCGCTGCCGCTGATTACCTACACGGAAACCAGCTACTTCGGCCGCTGTCTCGCGCTGCTGCTCGGCCGCGCACCGGATGCGCCGACCTTGCAGCTGCACTACGAATCAGACATGGCCGAAGTGCTCAAGAAGCTCGTGATGGAAGGCGAGGGCGTCGCGTGGCTGCCCCGGAGCGCGATCGCCGCCGAACTGGCGGCCGGCGACCTCGTGCCGGCCGGCCCGGCGGCGTGGAACCTGGAAGTCGAGCTGCGCGTGTATCGCGACGTGTCCAATCGCAGCGAATTCCTGGACTCGCTCTGGCAGCATCTGCGCGCGGCGCCTGCCCGGCTCGGCTGAATCAGGGTTTTCCCGCGTTATGCGACGCTCGCATACCGCCATGTTGCACTGGCATCACGGTTTTTTCGGCCGTTCCTACCATTCGTTCCAACGGCACATGCGACGCGTGACCTGCGTCGCGCGGCCTTCTTCGCAGCGCGCTCGCCGCCTTCCGGCGGCCGAGTGCCACCCAAGGACGAATGGACATGAAAAATCGCCTCACCTTAAGCATCGCAGTCGGCATGATCCTCGGTGTCATCGCCGGTTATGCGTGCCACGCCAACATCACCGCCCCGGCCACGCTCAAGATGATCGCCGGCTACTTCTCGATCGTCACCGACATCTTCCTGCGCCTGATCAAGATGATCATCGCGCCGCTGGTGTTCGTGACGCTCGTGTCCGGCCTGGCCGGCATGGACAGCGGCGAGGACGTCGGCCGCATCGGCCTGCGCTCGATCGGCTGGTTCATCTGCGCGTCGCTGATTTCGTTGATTCTCGGCCTCGTGATGGCCAATGCGCTGCAGCCGGGCGCCGGTCTCAACCTCACGGAGACCGCCGGCGAGGTCAACACCGGACTGAACACCGCCGCGCTGAACGCCCGGGACGTGATCACGCATGCGTTCCCGACCAGCCTGCTCGATGCGATGGCGCGCAACGACATCCTGCAGATCCTGGTGTTCTCGGTCTTTCTCGGCGTTGCGCTGAGCGCGTTGAAGCGTGACCAGCGCGTCGGCGCCGTGATCCAGGCGATCGACGGGATGGTGCCGGTGATGCTGCGCCTGACGAACTACGTGATGCGCGCGGCACCGCTCGGCGTGTTCGGTGCGATCGCGTCGTCGGTCACGCTGCGCGGGCTCGACGTGATCTACACGTACGGGAAGCTGATCGGCGCGTTCTATCTCGGCTTGCTGGTTCTCTGGGCGATCCTGATCGGCGTCGGCTACGTGTTTCTCGGGCGGCGCGTCTGGCGCCTGCTGAAGGTCGTGCGCGAGCCCGCGCTGATCGCCTTCTCGACCGCCAGCAGCGAGGCCGCCTATCCGCGCCTGACCGAGCAGCTCGAGCAGTTCGGCGTCGACAAGAAGGTGGTGGGCTTCACGCTGCCGCTGGGTTACGCGTTCAACCTCGACGGATCGATGATGTATCAGGCGTTCGCGGCCATCTTCATCGCGCAGGCGTTCGGCGTGCACATGCCGCTGTCGGAGCAGGTGTTCATGCTGCTGGTGCTGATGTTGAGCAGCAAGGGCATGGCGAGCGTGCCGCGCGGCTCGGTGGTCGTGGTCGCGGCGGTCGCGCCGATGTTCCATCTGCCGGTGGCCGGCGTCGCGATGGTGCTCGCGATCGACCAGATCCTCGACATGGGCCGCACGATGACGAACGTGATCGGCAACAGCGTGGCGACGGCGGTGATCGCGAAGTGGGAGAGCCGGCGCGCCGCGCAGTCGCAGGGTGCCGTATTCGACCAGCCGGAGCTGAACGCATGATGTGCACGGATAGCGTGAATGCCCGGCGGAAATTCGGCGTGGTCGGCGGCCTGGGGCCGCTGGGCAGTGCCGACGTGTTCTTCAAGATGGTGAAGGCGACGCCGGCGTCGTCCGACGAGGAACATGCCGAGATGATCTTCGAGCAATACCCGTTCAAGGGCTCGGGGTCGGGCAGCGCGGCGACCATCGAGCGCAAGCTGTACGTGTTCGACATGATCCGGCAGTTCGAGAAGCGCGGCGTGACGACGGTCGTGCTGCCATGTTTCCTGAGCCACACGTTCATCGACGAATTGAAGGCGAATACGCGCCTGCCGATCGTGGACATCGTCGAAGCCGTTCGCTACCACGTGCGGTGCAAGTACCCGGACGCGACGCGCATTGGCGTGCTGGCTTCCGACTACGTGCGGGACAAGCGACTCATCGAGACGTATTTCCCGTCACCGCAGTTCGACGTCGTTCACCCGCGGACGCATGACGGGATCGATCTCGTGACGGAAGCCATCTACGGTGCCGATGGCATCAAGCGCGGCAATCTGTGCGGCCGGCCGGTCGAACTGCTGCGCCGCGCATGCGAGGACCTGATCGATCAGGGCGTGCAGGTGATCGTCCCCGGCCTGACCGAGATCGCGCTGGTCGCGGGCGAAATCGGCCCGCTGCGCGTGCCGGTCGTGGATTCGAACCTCGCATATGCGCAGTACGCGGTGACCGGGCACGCCGGCTCACGCGCGGCGCCGTTCAAGGTTGGCGTGGTCGGCGGCGTCGGGCCGGCCGCGACGGTCGATTTCCTGGACAAGATCGTGCGCAACACGCCGGCGTCCCGTGATCAGGAACACATCAAGCTGCTGGTCGAACAGAACCCGCAGATTCCCGACCGGACCGAGAACCTGATCGGCACCGGCGCGGACCCGACGATCTCGTTGTACGCGACCTGCAAGAAGCTCGAGGACGGCGATGCCGACGTCATCGCGATTCCGTGCAACACCGCGCATGCGTTCGTCGAGCGGATCCAGCCGTACCTCGGCATTCCGATCGTCAACATGCTGACCGTCACGGTCGCCTACCTGCGCGACACCTATCCGGCGCTGCGGGAGGTCGGGGTGCTCGCGACGTCCGGCACGATCGAAAGCGGGGTCTACCGGAAGGCGCTGGAGTCGCAAGGGCTTCGGCAAGTCGCGCCGGGGCCGGCATTGCAGGCGCGCGTGATGGCAGCGATCTACGGGAAGCGGGGCGTCAAGGCCGGCTTCACGTCCGGACAGTGCGAGGAAGATATCGGGGCGGCCATCGAGGCGATGATTGCCGAGGGCGTGAGCGTAATCGTGCTCGGCTGTACGGAACTGCCGCTCCTGCTTCCTGGCGGTGAATATGTTGCGCGGAACGGGAGGCGCGTGACGCTCGTCGATCCAACCGATGTGCTGGCCCGCACGTGTATTGCGTATGCGATGGCGGGCGGCGGGTGAGCCGCGGTTTGCCCCGCAGAAGTCGACGGCGCACGCCGCTCGGCCTGCTCGTGGAAAACTGTATGAATATACAGTATAGTATCCGTCGAACTCGAGCGGCGCGGGCATGACCCGTGCGGCACGTGCGCCGCGCCTGCGGGCATCCGCCGCAGCGTTCCGGCACCGTGAATTCCGGCTAACTCATCCAGACGGGCAGGCAAATTGTCATTCAGCAATCTGATCCGCATTCGCGGAGCACGTCAGCACAACCTCAAGAACCTCGATCTCGACCTGCGCACCGGCGAAATGACGGTCGTCACCGGCCCGTCGGGCTCCGGCAAGTCGAGCCTCGTGTTCGACACGCTGTACGCGGAAGGCCAGCGGCGCTACGTCGAAACCTTCAGCGCGTATGCGCGGCAGTTCCTCGACCGGATGGACCGCCCGCAGGTCGAGCGCGTCGACGGCGTGCCGCCCGCGATCGCGATCGACCAGACCAACCCGGTCCGCAGCTCGCGCTCGACCGTCGGCACGATGACCGAGCTCAACGATCACCTGAAGCTGTTGTACGCGCGCGCGGCCGAGCTGTTCGACCGCCAGACCGCGCGGCAGGTGCGGCATGACACGCCCGAGACGATCTACGCGGAACTCGTCGAGCGCACGCGCGCCGACGACCCGCGTGTCGTCGTCACGTTCCCGGTCGAGTTGCCGGAAAGCGCGTCCGAAGAAGAAGTCACGCAGTGGCTGTCCGCGAGCGGCTACACGCGCGTGCAGGCGCAGCGTGAAGTCGCGTCGCCTACGGGCCCGCGCAAGCTGCTCGACGTGGTGGCCGACCGCTTCCGCGTGCAGCAGGCCGACAAGGTGCGCGTGGTCGAGGCGATCGAGGCGTCGCTGAAGCGCGGCGGCGGCCGCGTGAACGTCTACGTGCTCGCGCCGGAAGCGGAAAACGCGCTCGCCGAGCCGCAGGTGTGGCGTTTCTCCACCGGGCTGCACGACCCTGACAGCGACCTGCGCTACGCGGAGCCGCAGGCGGCGCTGTTCTCGTTCAACTCGGCCTACGGCGCATGCGAGACCTGCCGCGGCTTCGGCCGCGTGATCGGCGTCGATCTCGGTCTCGTGATCCCCGACGCGCGCAAGACGCTGCGCGGCGGCGCGATCAAGCCGATGCAGACGCCCGCCTGGAAGGAGTGCCAGGACGACCTGATGCGCTACGCGGCGAAGGCGGACATCCGCCGCGACACGCCGTGGTCCGACCTGACCGACGCCGAGCGCGACTGGGTGATCAACGGCTCGCCGGACTGGAACGGCAAGTGGCAGAGCCAGTGGTACGGCGTGAAACGCTTCTTCGGCTATCTCGAATCGAAAGCGTACAAGATGCATATCCGCGTGCTGCTGTCGAAGTACCGCAGCTACACGCCGTGCGAGGTCTGCGGCGGCGCGCGCCTGAAGACGGAATCGCTGCAGTGGCGGCTCGGCTCGAAGGCGAACGCCGATACGGTGCTGGCGCCCGCGAATCGCTTCATGCCGCGCGGCGTCGACTGGACGCGCGCGCAGCTCGAGGCGCTGCCGGGCCTGACGGTGCATGACCTGATGCTGCTGCCGATCGAGCGCATTCGCCGCTTCTTCGACGAGATCACGCTGCCGAGCGCGCTGCTCGACGATGCGTTGAAGCTGCTGCTCGCCGAGGTGCGCACGCGCCTCAAATACCTGTGCGACGTGGGGCTCGGCTACCTGACGCTCGACCGGCAGAGCCGTACGCTGTCCGGCGGCGAGGTGCAGCGGATCAACCTGACCACGGCGCTCGGCACGTCGCTGACCAAAACGCTGTTCGTGCTCGACGAGCCGAGCATCGGCCTGCATCCGCGCGACCTCACGCGGATCGTCGAGGCGATGCAGCGGCTGCGCGACGCGGGCAATACGCTGGTCGTCGTCGAGCACGATCCGTCGGTGATGCTCGCGGCAGACCGGCTGATCGACATGGGTCCGGGCCCCGGCGAGCGCGGCGGCACGATCGTCTACGACGGCACGCCGGGCGACATTCGTTCCGCGCACACGCTGACGGGCGAGTATCTCGGCGGCCGCAAGCACGTCGCGCATGCGTCGAACTGGGCGCGCCGCCCGGTGGACGCGAACACGCCGCGCATCGTGCTCGAAGGCGCGACCGAGCACAACCTGCGCGACGTGACGGTCGAGATTCCGCTGCAGCGGCTCGTGTGCGTGACGGGCGTGTCGGGTTCCGGCAAGTCGACGCTGCTGCAGGACGTGCTTTATCCGGCGATGGCGCGCCATCACGGCAAGGCGACCGAGTCGCCCGGCGCGTTCCGCAATCTCACGGGCGCCGACCAGGTCGGCGACGTCGTGTTCGTCGATCAATCGCCGATCGGCAAGACCACGCGCTCGAACCCGGCTAGCTACGTCGGCGCGTTCGACGAGATCCGCAAGCTGTTCGCGAAGGCGCCGCTCGCGCTGCAACGCGGCTACGGCGCCGGCACGTTCAGCTTCAACTCGGGCGACGGTCGTTGCCCGACCTGCGGCGGATCGGGCTTCGAGCACATCGAGATGCAGTTCCTGAGCGACGTCTATCTGCGCTGCCCGGATTGCGACGGCAGCCGCTACCGCGCCGAGATTCTCGAAGTGCGCATCGAGCGCGACGGCCGCGCGCTGAACATCGCCGACGTGCTCGACCTGACCGTCAGCGAAGCGGCCGCGTTCTTCGCGGCCGATGCCGAGGTGCTGCGCGTGCTGCAGCCGATCGTCGACGTTGGCCTCGAATACGTGAAGCTCGGCCAGCCGGTGCCGACGTTGTCGGGCGGCGAAGCGCAGCGGCTGAAGCTGGCCGGCTTCCTCGCCGAATCGGCGGCCGCCGCGGGCGGGCGCCGGGTCGCGAGCGAGGAGGCGCGCGTCGCGCGCGCGAAGCTGTTCATGTTTGACGAGCCGACCACCGGGCTGCACTTCGACGACATCGCGAAGCTGATGCAGGCGTTCGGCAAGCTGCTCGCGGCCGGACATTCGCTGATCGTGATCGAGCACAACCTCGACGTGATCCGCGCGGCCGACTGGCTGATCGATCTCGGGCCGGAAGGCGGCGACGGCGGCGGCCTCGTGCTGTGCGCGGGCACGCCCGACGACGTGAAGGCGTGCGCGCAATCGCATACCGGCGTCGCGCTGCTGCAGTACGACCGCGCGATGGACGGCGAAACCGCGCTCGCCGACGAAGGCGTGCCGCTGCAGGCCGTGCTGAACGCCGCCCGCGAGCGGCGCGCGATCGAGGGCGAGGACGTCGTGCGGATCGTCAACGCGCGCGAGCACAACCTGAAGGCACTCGACGTCGACATCCCGCACGGCAAGTTCAACGTGATCACCGGCGTGTCGGGGTCCGGCAAGTCGACGCTCGCGTTCGACATCCTGTTCCACGAAGGCCAGCGCCGCTACCTCGAATCGCTGAACGCGTATGCACGCTCGATCGTGCAGCCGGCCGGGCGGCCTGAAGTCGATGCGGTGTACGGCATTCCGCCGACGGTGGCGATCGAGCAGCGGCTGTCGCGTGGCGGCCGCAAGAGCACGGTCGCGACCACGTCCGAAGTCTGGCACTTCCTGCGGCTGCTGTACGTGAAGCTCGGCCTGCAGCATTGCATCCACGACGGCACGCCCGTCACGTCGCAAACCGTCGAATCGATCGCCGCGCAGCTGCTGCGCGACCATCGCGGCGAGCACGTCGGGCTGCTCGCGCCGCTCGTCGTCAACCGCAAGGGCGTCTATACCGACCTCGCGAAGTGGGCGAAGGCGCGCGGCAGCACGCATCTGCGCGTGGACGGCGAGTTCGTGACGGTCGATCCGTGGCCGAAGCTCGATCGCTTCCGCGAGCACACGATCGAATTGCCGGTGGCCGACATCGTCGTGTCGCCGGACGACGAGGCCGAGTTGCGGCGCGTGCTCGACGAGACGCTCGAGCTCGGCAAGGGCGTGATGCACCTGCTCGCGCCGCTCGACGGGCTGCACCAGGCGATGCAGAACGATCATTCGACCGCGCGCGTCGGCGAGATCAAGGTGCTGTCGGTCAAGCGCGCGTGCCCGGTGTGCGGCACGAGCTACCCGGAACTCGATCCGCGGATGTTCTCGTACAACAGCAAGCACGGCTGGTGCACGACCTGCGTCGGCACCGGGGTCACGCTCACGCGCGAACAGCGCGCGGCATACGACGATACCGTGCTCGCCGGGGACGATCGCGGCCGCGAGCAGACTTTGCCGTCGGACGAGCAGGAACCGGAAGGCGTCGGCAACGAGCCGTGTCCGGATTGCGGCGGCACGCGCCTGAATCCGTCCGCGCGCGCGGTCACGTTCGACGCGCATCCGATCGTCGAGGTCGCGCAGTGGACGGTGTCCGATACGCGCCGCTGGATCGACGCGCTGGAACTGACCGGCCGCGACGCGCAGATCGCGCGCGACATCGTCAGCGAGATCGGCAGCCGCCTCGCGTTTCTCGAGGAAGTCGGGCTCGGCTACCTGAGCCTCGATCGCGCGGCGCCGAGCCTGTCGGGCGGCGAAGCGCAGCGCATCCGGCTCGCGGCGCAGCTCGGCAGCAACCTGCAGGGCGTGTGCTACGTGCTCGACGAGCCGACGATCGGCCTGCATCCGCGCGACAACCAGATCCTGCTGGACGCGCTGCGCAAGCTCGGCGACAAGGGCAACACGCTCGTCGTCGTCGAGCACGACGAGGACACGATTCGCCGCGCCGATCACATCATCGACGTGGGCCCGGGCGCCGGCAAGCGCGGCGGCACGCTGGTCGCCGAAGGGGCGGTCGCCGATCTGGCCGCACAGCCCGATTCGGTCACGGGCCGCCTGCTCGCGCACCCGATGACGCACCCGCTGCAGCCGCGCCGTGCGGTGAGCCTCGCGGGCAAGAAGGGCGCACCGGCGGTGCCGGAGGGCTGGCTGACCGTGCACGGCGCGACGCTGCACAACTTGCATGACGTCACGGTCGGGATTCCGCTCGCGCGGCTCGTCGCGGTGACGGGCGTCAGCGGTTCGGGCAAGTCGACGCTCGCGCGCGATGTGCTGATGACGAACCTGCTCGATGCGGTCGGCCGCTCGGTGCTGTCGTCGCCGGCCACGCGGCGCGCGCGCAAGGCCGCGCAGCAGGATGCGCCGGCCACCAACCGCCGCTCGAGCGTGCTCGCGCGTAGCGCGCCGCGCCCGTCGCTGAACGTCACGCATGCGTGGCAAGGCTGCGAGTCGCTGAGCGGCTGGGAACAGATCGACCGCGTGCTCGAAGTCGACCAGACGCCGATCGGCAAGACGCCGCGCTCGTGCCCGGCTACCTACATCGGCGTGTGGGACACGATTCGCAAGCTGTTCGCCGATACGCTGGAAGCGCGCGCGCGCGGCTACACGGCGTCGCGTTTCTCGTTCAACACCGGCGACGGGCGGTGCCCGGCCTGCGAAGGGCAAGGCGTGCGCACGATCGGGATGAGCTTCCTGCCCGACGTGAAGGTGCCGTGCGACGTGTGCCACGGGCAGCGCTTCAATCCGGAGACGCTCGCGGTCACGTGGCGCGGCCGGAACATCGGCGACGTGCTGACGATGGAAATCGACGAAGCGGTGGAGTTCTTCGCGCCGATTTCGAACATCGCGCATCCGCTGCAGCTGATGAAGGACGTCGGCCTCGGCTATCTGACGCTCGGCCAGCCGTCGCCGACGCTATCCGGCGGCGAGGCGCAGCGGATCAAGCTCGTCACGGAGCTCACGAAGGTGCGCGACGACATCACGCGGCGCGGCCAGAAGGCGCCGCATACGCTGTACGTGCTCGACGAGCCGACGGTTGGTCTGCATATGGCCGACGTCGCGAAACTGATCCGTGTGCTGCACCGGCTGGTCGACGGCGGGCATAGCGTCGTCGTGATCGAGCACGACCTCGACGTGATCGCGGAAGCCGACTGGATCATCGATCTCGGGCCGGAAGGCGGCGTGGGCGGCGGCACGATCGTCGCGGCGGCGCCGCCGGAAGGGCTCGCGCAGGTGAAGGCGAGCCATACCGGGCAGGCGCTCAAGCCCGTGCTGGCGCGAACGGCGACGGAAGACGATGAGACGGCGCGGCAGGGAGAAGCGCGGGTCGGTTGAACGCGGTGCATCATGTGAGCGGCCCCGGTGTCTGATCAGGCACCGGGGCCGCTTTTACGTTCGTCCGTGCGGTCAGCCGCGCAATCTCATTCACCCTTGACGCCGATCGTCTCGATGATGGTCTCGAGTTGCGGGCTCATCGGCAGGTTGAGGCTCATGCCCGACGGAAGCGGACGCAGGAACCAGCGCTTGTACTGACGCGTGATCTCGCCGTCGACGGCCAGTTCCTCGAACGTGCTCTTCACGACCTGCGCGAGCTGCGGATCGTCCTTGCGGAACATGATTCCGTACGGGTCGTATGACAGGAAATCGCCAACCACGTCGTACTGGCCACCCTTGCCCGCATTCTCGGCAATCAGGCCGTACAGCAGCACGTCGTCCGTCGCGAACGCATCGGCCTGACCATTCGCGACGAGCGCGAAGCCCTGCGCATGGTCCGGCACCACCTGCAGCTGGATCCCGAGCCTGAACCGCGCGTCCAGGTCGCGCAGCGCCTTCTCGTTGGTCGTGCCGGCCGTCACCGCGACCTTCTTGCCCGCGAGATCGCGGAACGAGCGAATCGGCGAGCCTCGCTTCACCATCACCTTCGTGCCGGCCACGAAGATGATCGGCGAGAACGCCACGCGCTTCTGGCGCTCCAGGTTGCTCGTCGTGGAGCCGCATTCCAGATCGACCGTGCCGTTGACCACCGCGTCGATGCGGTTGTCGGAAGTGACCGGCACCCAGCGGATCGTCAGGCTCCTGTTGACCGCATCCTCGATCGACGACACGAGCGCCTTGCAGAGCTCGATCGAATAACCGATCGGCTGTTTGCGCGCATTCAGGTACGAGAACGGGATCGACGCGTCGCGATAGCCGAGCGCGATCGTGCCGCTGCTGCGCACCTTCGCGAGCGTGCCGGTCAGTTGGGCCGGCGCGAACGGCTCGACGCGCGGCGTCGGGGACGGCGCATCTTCTGCGTGCGCGGTTGCGCCCGCGGCAAGCAGGCCTGCGAGCGCGAGCGCACGCCAGAATCGCTGCATCTTCATCGTCGGGCCTCCGTCAGACATCCGCCGGATGCGCGATCGTCCCTTCCTGCTCCGCGTCGATGCGCGCCAGGTTGGCCTCGGCTTCCGCCTCGGACATGAGCTGGCCTTCCCACTTGGCGACCACGGCGCTGGCGATCGAGTTGCCGACCGCGTTGGTGGCCGAGCGGCCCATGTCGAGGAACGTGTCGACACCGAGGATCAGCAGCAGCCCGGCTTCCGGAAGCCCGAACTGGTGCAGCGTGGCGGCGATCACGACGAGCGATGCGCGCGGCACGCCGGCCATCCCCTTCGACGTCAGCATCAGGACCAGCAGCATCGTGATCTGCGTGCCGAGCGACAGGTGGATGTTGTACGCCTGCGCGATGAACAGCGCCGCGAAGGTGCAGTACATCATCGAGCCGTCGAGATTGAACGAATAGCCCATCGGCATCACGAAGCTCGAAATTTTGCGGCGCACGCCGAAACGGTCGAGCGCGTCGAGGATCTTCGGATACGCGGCTTCGGAGCTGGCGGTCGCGAACGACAGCATGAACGCTTCCCTGATCAGCACCAGCAGCTTGAATACGCGGCGGCCGAGGAACAGCAGCCCCGCACAGACGAGCAATGTCCAGAGCAGGAACAGGCTGACGTAGAAGTCGCCCATGAACACCGCGAACTTCAGCAACACCGACAGCCCGTTGACGGCGACGGTCGCGGCCATCGCGGCCAGCACCGCGAGCGGCGCGAGCTTCATCACGTAGCCGGTGATCTTGAGCATCACGTGCGACAGCTGGTCGATCGCGGCCACGAGGATCTTGCCGCGTTCGCCGAGCGCCGCGAGTGCCACGCCGAAGAACATCGAGAACACGACGATCTGCAGGATCTCGTTGTTGCTCATCGCCTCGGCGAACGATCTCGGCACCATGTGGCCGACGAAATCCTTGAGCGTGAACTTGGAGGTCGCGAGATTCGCCGATGCGCCGATGTCCGGCAGCGGCAGGCCGAGGTTGTCGCCCGGGCGAAGCAGGTTCGCCATGAACAGCCCGAGCAGCAGCGAGATCAGCGACGCAGTGACGAACCAGCCGATGGATTTCGCGAATACGCGCCCGACCGATGCCGCGTCGCCCATGTGCGCGATGCCGACGACCAGCGTGGAGAACACCAGCGGCCCGATCACCATCTTGATCAGGCGCAGGAACACATCGGAGATGAGCGAGATGTATCCGGCGATCTCGGCGGTGGCCTTTTTGTCAGGAAAGCTCATGAAGATCATGTAGCCGATCAGGATGCCTGCCACCATCGCGATCAGGATCCAGACGGCTGCAGCATTTTTTTTCTGCATCGTGAGCCTCCCATGCACCGGTTCCGCAACCGGGGATGGAAGGACGATACAGGACGCGAACGACGATGAACAGTGCAACCGGGGGCGGGTTTGCGCTAGCGCCGCGTCGCGACCGATTGCCTCCCCGAGGATTGCACCGGTGGCGCTGCGGTGCCCGGGGCCGGCGCAACCCGGTATCGGATTTGTGCGGAGCAGCACACCGCCGGTTCGATGGTCGTCGAATCCCGACGGCAGTCTCGCCGTGGGGCACGCGCGCCGCGCCGGCTTCCGGCTGTGGGAGATGGGCCGCGCGGCGCACATCGAATCGCTGGCGGGTGAGCGCCGCCACTCATGCAGCGCACAACATTCGGAAGCAGACAGGTGCAACGAAGCGCAGCAGCGCCCGTCGAGGATTTTTTTCCGGCGCTGAAAGGCGCGCGGCGCAATTGGTTCGGGCTATGACGGGCAGAGCCGATCGATACTTGCCACCTGGCCTGGCGGGTTTCCGCGTGTAATGGCCTGCGAAGCCGCATGAGGCGGGCCGCGCATGACAAAGAGCGATCTTGCCGGCATCGGGACGGATGCGGGTCGCTCATGGTGACGCCGTATACGTTCATTGCCGGTCCACCGGAGCCGGTTCATTCATCAGTTCGACAACCCAGTCGATAAACACACGCAGTTTTGCGCTGACGTGACGGTTCGGCGGATACGCGATGTATAGCGGCATTGGATCGAGTTGCCAGTCCTCGAACAGCGTGACGAGTTCACCTCGTGCCACAGGGGTTTTCGACATATAGCGTGGCAGCCACATGATGCCGAGGCCCGCCACACCGGCCGCGAGATAGGCATTGCCATCGTCTACGGCAAGTGCGTAACGGCCTTGCACCTTGACCGTCTCGTCGCCGCGATGCATGTCGAGCGGATAGAGTCGGCCAGCGCGCCCCCATGAGAACCCGACGATGCGGTGATGCGAGTTGTCGAGTTCCGCGGGATGCGAAGGCGTGCCCGCCAACGCGAGATATCCGGGCGACGCGAAGACACCGAGTGAAAGATCGGCCACCCGTCGGGCGACCATCGATTGATCGGTCGGCTCGCCACCGCGCACGACGCAATCCACGTTCTCTCCGATGATATCGACGGTGCGGTCGCTCACACCCATATCGAGCTGGATGTCGGGATAGCGGGCGAGGAATGCCGGCAGCGCCGGGATCAGGATCAGGCGCGCGAACGGGCTCGGCACGTCCACGCGCAGGCGGCCGCGCGGCGCCGCCGATGCGCTCGACAGGCTCGTCTCGGCGTCGTCCATATCGGCGAGCAGCCGGATCACGCGCTCGTAATACGCGACGCCGTCAGGCGTGACGTTGATTCTGCGCGTCGTCCGGTTCAGGAGCCGGACACGCAAGCGCGCCTCGAGCTGCTGGACCAGCTGCGTGACCGTGGTCTTGCTCATGCGCAGCGTTTCGGCCGCCTTCGTGAAGCTGCCTGACTCGACTACCCGGACGAAAGCGCGCATCGCGTCGAAGCGATCCATGCGTGTCTGCCTCGCGATTGAATTGTTTGCATTTTACAAATAGTCATGGACAGGGTTGGCGGTTTATCGCGTGTGCGTCGGTGCGTAAAGTGGGGCGATCGAAACCAATGATCGTCAATGGAGGTGAAGATGGGCAAGCGCGATGTGGTGTTTCCGCCGGGACGTCAGGCGCTGTATGAGCGCAACAGATACGCTCCGGCCGTACGGGCGGGCGGCTTGCTGTTCGTATCCGGGCAGGTCGGCAGTCGCGAGGACGGAACGCCCGAGCCGGATCTGCAGGAACAGGTGCGGCTCGCGTTTCGCAATCTGAATGCGATCCTGCACGAAGCGGGTTGCTCGTTCGACGATGTGGTCGACGTCACGGTGTTCATGGTCGATCCGCAATCGACGTTCGAGCGCATCTGGCAGGTCGTGCCTGAATTCTGGGGCGACGCGCCGCATCCGACGCTCACCGCGGTTGGCGTGACATGGCTTTACGGCTTCGACTTCGAGATCAAGGTCGTTGCGAAACTTCAGATCGACAGCTGACGCTTCAGTCGGGCGACTATGAGGCGATGGTTGGGACCGTGCTGGCGTTCAGCCGGATTGCCAGGTTGTGCAAACGATCATGTTGGGGAAATTCCGTGGATCTGGTCGGAAGCGACGTCGGCCCTCGCATGTGCGAGCACGGCGTTTCAACATGACGCTGCAATCGCGGTCACGTGATCGATTCGGTTCGGTGACTGCTCGCCTGCAGAAATGGAAAGCCTGCAAAGCAAAGTTGGCTTGCGAGGCCGATCGCGCCGGGCACAGACCAGAAGCCGGCAAAGTACTCGACCATCGTCCTTCTGAACAGGAGCCCGTTAATGCACAATTCCGCAAGCATCAATATGGCGAGGGCGATTGCGCCCATCAGCAACGCCTCGTTGGTATCTGTCAGCATGTCGTGCTTTTTCGCGCTCCAGTGCGACAGGTACCAACTTGCGGCAAGCATGAATGGCGCTTCGAGCGATACGGCCGCCGTCTCTCCCAGGAACTGCACAAGCAGCAGGACGCGAATCGCTCCGAAGGCGAAGCCGATCACAAAAACGGTCAATGCATAAACGCAGCCCGCTTCGGCGCAGGTTGCCCATCTGGGGCTACGATGCGAGCAGCGCGTCACGGCGTTTCACGTGTTTGACGGGGAGTGACGCTAGCAAGTGTACAGATCGGTGTGCCCGAAGCCCTGCGAGTAATCGAGCACCGAAATGACTGTCGGAATCACGCGAAATATCCGGACTTCGTCAGGAGACGGCATTGGCATTGGCGGCGCTTGCATATCCGGATACTTCAGTGGAAGCATGCGCAAGACCTTCTCTGCTTCGGCACGATCAGTCACGGGTCGTGCGTGCGCCGCCATCGACAAACCTGTAATTGCCATCAGATCTGACGTGTCGTGATCGATCGTGAGCGATACCCGGTCGTCTCGGGCCAGATTGGCCGCCTTCTGGCTTTCCAGTCCGCAAAGGAAGTAAAGCGTCAGTCCCTGGCTCACGTACCCGACGGTGGTCGCCTGGGGCCAGCCGTCCGGCCGCAGCGTGGCGATCGTCATGATTCGATGCTGATCCAGCAGTGACAGGATCTTTTGCTTGATCTGCTCGTCCATGGATCACCTTCCCGTTCGTGAAATCCGATCCTGTACCACTGGGTCATTCGGCGCTTGATGCAAATCAAATTCCGAACACGACGATGCACACAGTCGTCAGTGAATGCGGAAATTCGCGGCACGCGCGCAGTGGCGGAAGGCCGGATTGGTGTGCGAAAGAAGCCGGGGTTTGAAGTGCGTGAATGGCCGTTTCGGACAGAGGCGAGTGGCCGGAGCGGATCGCGGACGATCAATGGTCCGCACCATGGCGTCCCGTCGCCGACGATCCGTGCGTCGGCGCTACCTCAGCGGCCACTCCGCCTCGCAAGCCGGTTCGTTACCCGCCACACCGCCCTCAATCGAAATAAGGCTGCAGCACCCCCTCGATCCAGTCCATGAACGCCCGGACGCGCGGCGACAGATTGCGCCGATGCGCCACGACGAGCGACGCCGCGAGGGGTTCGGGACGCAGATCGGGCAGCACCTCGACCAGCGCGCCGCTTTCGATATGATTCGCGACCCCGGAATACCCGGCCTGGATCAACCCGATGCCCGCAAGCCCGGCTGCGTGATAGGTCTGCACGTTGTTGACCTGCATCGCGCTCGGCAATGCAAGCGTCGCATAGCCGTCGCCGCTCGGATATTCCCACCCGGGATGCCGGTCGCCGAGTGTCAGCGCGTAGTGGACCATGCGGTGTCCCTGATCGAGGAGATCGTCGAGCGTTTGCGGCACACCATACCGCGCCAGATAGCCGGGACTCGCCGCATTGATCATGCGCAGGCGGCCCAACGGTCGGGCAATCAGCGTCTCGTCCACGATCGGCCCCAGCCGGATCACGCAATCGAATCCTTCCTGGACGAGATCGACACGTCGATCGGTGCTCGAAAGTTCCAGTTCCAGCTCCGGATGCATCGCCATCAGTTGCGGCAGCGCGGGAACCACGACACTGCGCGCGAGCTCGGTGGGCATGTCGACGCGCAATCGTCCGCGCAGGCGCGTGCCATTGCCGGAAAACATCGACTGCAGCTCCTGTACTTCGGCCAGCAGGTCCCGTGCGCGCGCGTAAAAGGCGCGTCCGTCCTCGGTCAGTTGCACGCTCCGCGTCGTCCGATGCAGGAGCGCGACGCCCATGTCGCGCTCTAGCGCGCGGATCACCATCGACACACGTCCTTTCTGGATGCCCAGGCTTTCGGCTGCGCGCGTGAAGCTCGTCATTTCGGCGACACGAGCGAAGATCAAGAGCGCATCGAGGTTTTGCATTGTTCACCCTGGGAGTAACAGAACGTTCAATCGGTCGTCATTTATAACTCAATTTCGACTCAGTAAAGTGCTGTCCGATGTCGTCCCCCGACGACCACCTGAACGAAAGGGCGCAACCATGACACAGCACATCTCTCCGGTTAAAACGATCGTCGTCTATCACTCCGGGTACGGGCATACCGAACGCATGGCGACGGCTGTCGCCGAGGGCGCCGGCGGCGTTCTCGTCGCAATCGACGCCGATGGCAACATCGCACAGGACGCGTGGGACGCGCTTGCCGGCGCGGACGCCATCCTGTTCGGCTCGCCGACCTACATGGGCGGTCCCAGCTGGCAGTTCAAGAAGTTCGCCGATGCATCGTCGAAGGCCTGGTTCGAAGGCGCATGGCGCAACAAGATCTTCGGCGGCTTTACCAACAGCGCAAGCATCAACGGCGACAAGCTCAATACGCTCGAATACTTCGTTCTGCTTGCCGGGCAGCACGGCGGCATCTGGGTGAGCATGGACATCAAGCCGGCGAACCTGAAGGCGTCGATGCGTGACGACCTGAACCGCATGGGTTCCTATATCGCGCCGATGGCGCAGACGCCAGCCGATGCGTCGCCCGATGAAATGTCGGCAGGGGACCTCGAGACGGCTCGCCGCTATGGCGCGCGGGTCGCAACGATCGCCGCACAATTCCGGGCAGGACACGCTCGCATCAGCTGAAATCCGGCGTGCGGGGCGCCCGGAACGGGCGCCGCTGCACTCTTTCCCGCCGATCTCGAAGGAAACGGCCATGAAATACAAGCAACTGGGCCGCACCGGCCTGTACGTCTCCGAGCTGTGTCTCGGCACGATGACGCTGGGCGGCAATGCCGATGCCGGCATGTGGGCTGCCATCGGCGCGGTCGGCCAGAACGATGCGACCCGACTGATCTCCCGCGCACTGGACGAGGGAATCAACTTCATCGATACCGCCGACATTTACTCCTTCGGTGAATCCGAACGACTCGTCGGACAGGCACTTCGGGACCTGGGCGTCGCACGCAGCGACATCGTGCTGGCGACGAAGACCGCTGGCGTGATGGGCACGAAGCCCAACGATCAGGGTGCGTCGCGCGGCCACATCATGGATTCGGTGCAGCGAAGCCTGGAACGGCTGCAGGTGGACCATATCGACCTCTACCAGATCCACGCGAACGATCCCGTGACACCGATCGAAGAGACGCTGCGGGCGCTCGACGATCTGACGCGTCAGGGGCTGGTTCGCCATGTCGGCGTCTCGAACTGGCGCGCCGGAAAGATCGGCAAGGCGCTCGGGCTCAGCGCAGCGCTCCATGCGACGCGCTTCGAGACGCTGCAGGCGTACTATTCGATCGCCGGACGCGACGTGGAGCGCGAGCTGGTGCCGCTCGCGGTCGATGAACAGATGTCGCTCCTCGTCTGGTCGCCGCTCGCCGGCGGACTCCTTTCGGGGAAGTTCGGCCCTGGGGCGCCGACCGCAGACGGTTCGCGACGCAGCCATTTCGATTTTCCGCCGGTCGATCTCGAGCGCGCCTGGCCATGCGTGGCAGCGATGCGCGCGATCGCGGACGCGCGAGGCGTGTCGGTCGCCCGGATCGCGCTCGCGTGGCTGCTCGGCAAGCCGCATGTCACGAGCGTCATCATCGGCGCCAAACGTGTCGACCAGCTCGAAGACAATCTCGGCGCGGTCGATGTCGTCCTGACGGAGACCGAGCTTGCGCATCTCGATGCCGTGAGCGCGTTGCCTCCCGACTATCCCGGCTGGATGATCGATCGTCAGGCGGCGGGCAGGCTGCCGCGGCCTTTCGCGCGTGCCGTGTCGAAATAGGGCGGCCGACGGCGATCCTTATCATGCTCGAAGGGATCGCCCGACGCTCAATGCTGCCCCGCACCGGGCATCCGTGCGCCGCGATCATCGCGGCAACCGCTAGAATTGCGGTTTTAGCCCGGAACACGTCCATGTCTTTTGCTTCGCTAGGCCTGATCGATCCCTTGCTGCGTAATCTGCAGGGCCTCAATTACCAGACACCCACGCCGGTGCAGGCCAAGGCGATTCCCGCTGTGCTCGGCGGCAAGGACGTCATGGCTGCGGCACAGACCGGCACCGGCAAGACGGCGGGTTTCGCGCTGCCGCTGCTGCAACGGCTGGTTCAGCACGGGCCGGCGGTGTCCAGCAACCGCGCGCGCGTTCTGGTGCTGGTGCCCACGCGCGAACTGGCTGAACAGGTGCACCAGAGTTTCGTCGAGTACGGCAAGGGCCTCGACTTGCGGTTTCTGGCCGCCTATGGCGGCGTGAGCATCAATCCGCAGATGATGAAGTTGCGCAAGGGCGTGGATGTGCTCGTCGCCACGCCGGGCCGTCTGCTGGACCTCAATCGCCAGAACGCCGTGCAGTTCGATCAAGTCCAGACGCTGGTGCTCGATGAAGCCGACCGCATGCTGGAGCTGGGCTTCGCACGCGAACTCAACGCCGTGTTCGCCGCGTTGCCCGTGCAGCGCCAGACGCTGCTGTTCTCCGCGACGTTTACCGACGACATCCGCGCGATGGCGGCGAGCATTCTGCGCAGTCCGGTCGATATCAGCGTCAGCCCGCCCAATGTAACCGCCAGCAGGATCAAGCAGTGGGTGGTGCCGGTGGACAAGCGGAACAAGCCTGACCTCTTCATGCACCTGGTGGCCGAGAACAACTGGGACCACGCGCTCGTGTTCGTCAAGACCCGCAACGGCGTGGATTACCTGGCGGCCATGCTGAACGATGCGGGTTATGCGGTCGACACCATTCACGGCGACAAGCCGCAACCTGCGCGCCTGCGTGCGCTCGAGCGCTTCAAGACGGGCGAAGTGCAGATGCTCGTCGCGACCGATGTGGCCGCGCGCGGGCTGGATATCGACGACCTGCCGCTCGTGATCAACGTCGATCTGCCGATCGTCGCGCAAGACTACGTGCACCGTATCGGCCGTACCGGTCGCGCGGGTGCAAGCGGCGTGGCGGTGTCGCTCGTGTGTGCCGATGAAGCACCGCAACTGGCCGCGATCGAAGCGCTGATCCGGCAGACACTGCGCCGTGAGGAGGAGCCGGGTTTCGAAGCCGAACACCGCGTGCCGGAAACCAGCGCGACGGGGCAGATCATCAAGAAACCCAAAAAGCCGAAGAAGCCCAAGGTGCCGCAAGCGGGGGCGGGCGCAATGCCGGCGGCTGGCAAGAAGCCGCGACCGAAAGGTGGAGAAGGCAAGCGCAAGCCCTCGGGGCAGCGCGCCGCGGCTGCGGGCAAGGGGGCGAGCCTGTCGAGCGGTAGCCCGTTCAGCGTGCAAAAGCCGCGCGGCAAACCCGCCGGCAAGACGGCGGCGGGCTCGCGGAAGCCGGCTGGCAAGCCCGTGGGTGGTCGCGGTACGCGCTGATGCTGACGGTGGGGCGAGCCACGCTGGCCGCATTTCTACCTGTCGCCGTCTCGTGGGTTGCCCCAAAACAAGACGACGATTACACAGAACAACAATGCGCCCACCAAAACAAAATTCATGCTGCACCTTGCCTGAAGTGGACGGAATGGTTCGATCTCGGGCGGCCCGTCTGATGAAAGCCCAGTGGCCCGCTTTTAGCTAACGGGCAATGGCGCGGTTGGTCTACGTCAAGCAGCGTAGTTTTTTGATGCACGTCAAACAAATTCGGGAGCCGGGCGCCCCGTCCGAATGCATTTCCCTTGGAGACTGCGCCGGTGTCGTCTTCGCGCTTCGGCATCTTGCAGTAGTACGGGACGTCATGCGCCATCCGGAACGGCGGTCTCAGAGAATGGCAAGGAGCCGCAGCTGATGCTCGGTCTCGGTTCCTGTTATCAGTGTGTAGAACCGTGCCTCCCGACGTTCGAGCACTGAGAGATTCTGTGCGTCGGAAAACATGTTCCATTCGTCACCGTCGATACGCTCGAGTTTTCCATGAGTCCGTGCAAAGGCAAGCAACAACCGACTTGCTTCGCGTCGGATAACGATGCGTTCCATATTCAACACATAGGGGCGCCAGCCGCCCAGAAGAACGACGTAGTGAGGTATAGCGCATTGGTTGATTGTCATCGCCGGCGTTGCCTTTTTCTCGAGATGGCGTCAGCTGATCGGAGCCCGTCGGCCATGTGCTTCGCGTTCGCGCGTTGACATGCCCGTCTTCAACCGAACTGTGAAGTCAGCCATCCTTCCGCCCATTTGGTTGCGTACGCAACTGCATCATCGCGACGCTCGAAAGCAGCCATATCCCCGCTAGCGTGCACCTCTCGCTCCGCTCCGTCCACAAGTATCGTGATAATCCGCACGTGTGCGACGTACTGCCGATCGGCCCTGCGTGGTGTCGGATCGATTCGGAACCGAGTCGAATCGAAGAGCATAAGTCCCCCCACATTCATGGTTGTCGCGAGTTGTGCTGTCGAGGGCACAGCGCGAAAGAGGGCCAGCCCGCAATGAAAAATCATCCGACCCTCGACAATCGAGCTTGCCATGAACGCTTCGTTTCGCTGGCTTGCTGCTGTGGCCCCGATGCTCGTCCTCATGCTTTTGCGGTTACTGCCAGACATGCTTCCGAAGGTATCGGATGCACGTTAGTCGCAGGCTCAACCGATTCGCGCGCGCGTCTCGCGGGCGGGCTGTCGAGTCGTCTTCCACATCAGGAAGCCGTTCCGAGCGCGCGGAGTCGTCCATGGAGCGGACGGACTTCACTATCTGGAGAGTGGCGTGACCTGTCCAGACACGATCGCGCCACGCGCATTTCGCGCGATGGACGGTAAGCCTTGCCTGCAGTGATTCGACGAGCTAGAAAGGCGACAGCCACTCACGAGTTTTCCTTTGGGTGACGAGTTGCAGGGCAATGCGTCATGACCGGTCAGGAAGATGCGGCTGGCGCACTCACATCCGAACGCATGGAAGTTCGGCAGTAGCGTCACCCCGTCCTTCTTCCGATCGAAATCTGCGTCGCGTTTCGTCAGCGTGAAAAACGGAGGGACGTTGGCCGGCAGGCCGAACACGATGTTCCCCTAGTACATTTTCCGAGGCGGTAACATGCGCTTCGCCCGTAGGCGCTGCCGTGCGACGGCGCTGGCCTTCTTTCGCTTGCGTTCTGTCGTGGGCTTTTCGTAGCTGGTTCGACTGCGCAACTCGCGAATCAACCCTATTTTCTCGATGCTGCGACGGAATCGCCGCAGCGCGACGTCGATCGGTTCGTTGACTTTCAATGTTACGGTCGTCACGGATGTCCTGTTTGTGAGTGTTCGAATGAAAAATTGACGGGTCGTGCCATGACGATGCTCGGACTCGACATTCCGAATGTCCGGCGCCAATCGAAAGAGCACGTACCGCTATGTACATCTGCACGCTTGCCGACGACACAGCGCCGCACGCGAGATTCCGGCGAGCGAGATCGTGTCGGTCCACGCGATCTCGTGCCGTCTGTTCAATTCGAGCAGTGTGCGTCGGCGATCATTTCGTGATCCTGGTCGATGCAGATCGCATCGACATGGCGAGCTGCCTCAACCTGCGTTTGAAAGGAACGCGTGTGTTTCGCGATTGTCGTCGATGATGGTCTCGGCATAGCGCAGCGATGCGCGACGTGCGTCACCGGCGGTATCGAACGGCGCATTGTCGCGAAGCCTGAAAGTCTGGCTTTGCGTCATCGTGTCGGTGGCATCGCGAAGACAAATCCTGACTGCCGCATCGAAGCCGGCATCATGGCTGTGCGGGGCGCCACTCGTCGCCGGAACATGCTGGTAAATCAGTGGATGAATTTCGAATCCACGGTAGAAATGTGTGCTCATGACATGCTCCTGACGTTCGGCCACAGCGAATGCTGCGGCCGAACTCGTCCGGCCGATCGCCGTCCATCGTAGGGCGGGCCGACGGGTTGAAGAGGATAACGTTGCAGCGCGGAGGCGGGGCGGTGCCGCAAGCGGGAAGCGGTGGAGGGGGAGCGCTCGGAGGGCGGGTGATCGCTCGGATGAGCCCATCATACGCGCATCGTTTGTCGGGCGTTCAACTGATTCCGTATTGCATTCAACAGCACACGAGGGTGATGCCACAGGCGTGTGATGTCGGGCTGAGAAGCCAGCTTCGCTTCACGCCGAATCCGCATTTCACGGCCGCAGCGGCTGCTTGTGCAGCGGCGATCTCGATTGCTATCGCGGAGACGTCGTGCGCTTCTTTTGATGCGATTTCGCGACTGAAGACTGTTTGGGCGGCACCCAGTTCAACGCCGTGCCGAGCTTCGGCAACATCGCTGGTTGTTTGGCGC
Organism: Burkholderia sp. Bp9004; assembly: GCF_003858025.1. Classification (NCBI taxonomy): domain Bacteria; kingdom Pseudomonadati; phylum Pseudomonadota; class Betaproteobacteria; order Burkholderiales; family Burkholderiaceae; genus Burkholderia; species Burkholderia sp. Bp9004. The sequence continues at coordinate 70,269 of NZ_QTQD01000007.1, forward strand.
GTGGAGGCGCCTTGCGCGACCTGATGTGCATGGTTTTCCGATCGCGTCTGAACACGCGCATTGTGACGGGCATTGGGTTGCACGCAGATCCAGTGTCCCGATGCGAAACGGACGGCCCGGTCGGGCCTGCATCGAAACGTGTCGTGTCCGCGACGGAGGTGCGTGATGCAAAGGAGCGACGACAGTGACGCGCCGCTCCGTGAGCGATGCTGTGAGGGCTTAAGAAAGTTACAGCGGGGTGATGTTCGCTGCTTGCAGGCCTTTGGGGCCGGTCTTGGCCTCGTAGCTGACTTTCTGTCCTTCGGCAAGACTCTTGAAACCATCGCCACGAATCTCGGAGAAGTGAGCGAACAGATCGTCACCACCACTGTCGGGCGTGATGAAGCCAAAACCCTTGCTATCGTTGAACCACTTGACGGTACCGGTATCCATGTTAGATCTCCTGAGAATGAACGAGCGTATGCGCCGACGATGGGCGCCGAAAATAATCAAGGAGGGAAAGGACAACGAGTACCGCGGGTCGCGGTCAATGATGGGCAGCAATCGCGCTTCTTGAATACTTCATCGCCGACAGTACGCGCCGTCAGGAAGGGTGTCAAGCGCTTTCGGTCGAGGGGATGAACATGGCCCTTGTCCGTTTCTGGTTGATTTCGAGCCGGATTGAGCGTTGCCGGTCGAGTCGAGGCACAAGCGCGGCACACATTTTTGCGAAGACGGGTTTGCCTCGAATGGACGACGCGCGCGGCCTGGATAGCGGAATCGTGATTTGCACCATCCACTGCGGCCGTCTTTTTTCTGCAACCTGCGGTGCGCCACGCCAAGTGGGGCAACATCGTCTCGACCGTCGAACTGACTGGCTGACGAAACAGTTACAAGATACCTGTTGACCTGGGAGCTACCCGGCGGTTAGTGTGTCGTCCGAAGTTCAAGAAGTTCGATTGCTGTTCATCAATTGCTCGTCCCTCAACGGTATCGTTGTCCTCCCCCTCCTTGACGCTTCGCGCCCTCTTTTGCAGGGCAGATATTCGTATTTCTCTCTCAAGGATTATTCATGGATACCGGTACGGTCGAGTGGTTCAACCGATAGCAACGGCTTTGGCTTCATCCCCCCCGACGAGGTCGGCGACGACCTGCACGTTCAGCCTCCCCAGGCTGGAGCAGCGGGCTTCAAGACTCCGGCTGGAAATAGGACGGCGCGTTTCGGAACGAAGCAAGACCGACAGGGTCTGCTAGCGCCGAACATCAAGCCTCCGTGAGGTCTGGAGCTCCGGCTTCCCGTGAGGGACGCCGTGTCGCAGCGACATGCACGCGAAGCTTTGCCCCTCCCCAGTTGGAACGAGCGCTCCTGCTGCATCTCTGCTCGTTGCGCAGCGTGCCGAACGCCCATACACCTCGTTGCACACTTCTCCCTGGCTGCAACGCCTTTTTGTCACTTCCCGCTTGCTTTGGATTCGGCGCGAAATGACTTTGAATCAGTGCGCCCGTGCGCGTCTCGCACGAAACGCACCTACTCGAACATCACTAAAACTAAAATGCACGACAAACAAGTTCAGCTATACAACGGCTATGCGGTTCAACCTTCGGCGCATCGCTTGCCCGATGGAACCTTTTCATCCAATCTGCTGCTCGACCGCACCGGTTGCGCGCGTACAGAAGGCCGCTACCAGTTCTACTCGCTCGATTACTTCGCGAGTGAAGAGCAGGCGCTTCTGCATTCGGCACGCTGGGCACGCAACTGGGTCGATACACGCGGTTGATCGCCGCATGAGGAACCGGTGCTGATCAGGATGGTGTGGGCGGTTTGATTCGCGATCGAGCCGCTTGCTTTTCAGCGACCGATAGACCGCTACGCAGCGGTAACGGTCGAGCTGCCGGTCATCTCGATGTCATCCTGAGGATCGCAAAATTTCGCGAACGGATCAGGCGGTGTTGCCGTTTGTCGCGTTCGTCGACGAGCGCTTATTCAGGCGGCATTCGCTCGTGATCGTCAAGTCGCGGGTGTGGCACGTTGGCGCCGCTAAGGCACCATCATCGAGGATGCTTCATTTCCTCGGATTCCACCGCGGCGATTCGTTCTTCGCTTGCGGAAACAGAGTCCATGGCTTCGTCGATCGATGCCAATGCATACTCGCAGGCCAGTTTCGTTTCTTCGACCGCAGGCTCTGGCTCCTCGTCTTCGCTGGGCGGAGGGGAAAGCATGTCTTCAAGCATCATCGCAAGTTCAGGGGTGTCCCATTCCTCGCCTCTTTGTTCCTTCTTCTTTATATAGTGCCGGATTTCCGCGTCCTGATCCGGCGAGAGTGGAAGGTGTCGAAACGTGTTGCTCGGGTTGGCGTCGATCATGATATTGCTCCGAAGGTTCAGCGATGACGGTGACGGAACAGTTTGCTATTTGCCGCAGCGCGCATCCTGAATTCGCTCGAGGCGGGAAAAAAGCTCGTCAACCTGGAGCGTGAGGACCCTGTTTTGGCCGGATTGCGTGCGGAGTTTGCCGAGCCTGACTCTCCAATACGCAGGATCACTTACAGACGATTTGTTGACGAACGCATGTTGTGCGTGCTCGAGCAGTCCGATCGCTCGCCTGATATGGACCAATTCGCGTTCCGCTTCACAGTACCAGCTCATGTTTGCCGCCGTTGATTATGAATTGCATCTTGTTTTTCTGTCCCGCAGGAACTCTCGAGTTCACTCAAAAGGCGGTGCAGGAGCCGATTCCGGGCTGTGCGGCTGTCGCACGGCTCGACGGTGTGGTGAGAGGGGAAAATGTGGTGCGCAAGCAAAGGCACGACACCATCTGGAGCGGGCGAGCAGTCGATCTGCAAACGGGGCTCGGATGAGACCATCATACGCGCATCGCCGGTCGGACAACCGCTTTATTTCGGCTGCGACGAAGCACGCTTGTCCGATGTCGCCGTTGCACGCCGGCGCGCGAACCTCGAGGGCGTGGCGGAGTAGGGCGAAGGCCGTCGAGCGACCATGCCGGAAGCTCGCGAGGAATCGAATTTTACGCCATATGACGTGATAACGCTCTTCGAGAGGAGGCACGCAGAGGGAAACGCAATCGCGGATCTGGATCATGCGTGTGCCGGGTTCGATGGCGGATAGCCGCTGTCATGTGCGGGCAGCGATCCGCTGGCAAACCCGGTGATCGCGATACGCGCGAGGGCACCTTCAGTCGCTCCAGTTCGAAAAAAATCGGGGCGTCCTGCGTTGCCGGTTCCCGTGTATAGTGGGCTTCCCCGTGTGGAGTGACCAACATGCCGACATATCCGTTTCTTCTCTACAAGGGGTACGAACTTCATCCTCTTGTCTTCCCCCGCACGTTCGATCGCTTTGACAGGCATTCCCGTTACGCCGAAGGGTATGACATTGCGGTACGAATATGTCGTCCGGCCTCGATTGAAAGCTCACCTGCCAGCCGCGTTTTCAGGCTGAACCAGCCCGATACTTTCTCCGATTTTGGCGTGGCGAGGCGCGCCGCCCGGCAGCAGGGAAAGGACATCATCGACGGGAAAGTGAGCGGAGCTTCAGTCGTCGACTTGTGAAAGTGCGACGTGCATTCAGGGCGAGCCCTCTCCTGCGCATGTTCGCGAGCGCCCGGTGAGCCGTTATCGATGTGCTTCCTGGAATGATTTTCGCGGACGGTTGCCCGATCGCGTGACAGCAGTCGGGCGTCGTCAACGAAAGAACAGTGCCCGCATCCCAAATGTGTGATGCGCTTCGGCCGCCATCAGCACCATGAGCACCAGCAGGCACAGCGGCGGTATCAGGATCGCGTACACCAGCGCCAGCCGCTCCCACATCATGTGCATGAAGATCGATACGATCAGCCCGGCCTTGGCGATCATCAGCACGACGATCAGCACCCATCGCAACACGCCCTGCACGTGGAAGTAATCCACGAGATACGACAACGTGCTCAGGACGAACAGCAGGCCCCAGATCTTCAGGTAGATGCCGATCGGGTGCTGCTGGCCGTGCGCGGCGTCGGGTCGATCGGCGGGATTGGTGTGGTCCATGATCTGCCTCACCACAAATAGAACAGCGCGAAGATGAACACCCACACCAGGTCGACGAAGTGCCAGTACAGGCCGGCGATCTCGACGATCTGGAAGTTGCCGTGCTCGGTGAACCCCGGCTGCAGGATCTTGCGCGCGATCAGCAGCAGGTAGACCACCCCGCAGGTCACGTGAAAGCCGTGGAATCCGGTGATCATGAAGAAGCAGGCGCCGAACTGCGTGGCGCCCAGCGGGTTGCCCCACGGGCGAATACCTTCATGAACGATCAGCTTGGTCCATTCGAAGGCCTGCATCGACACGAAGGTCACGCCGAGCAGCGCGGTCGCGAGCAACAGTGCGGCGGCGCGCCTCGCATTGCGCCGGTAGCCGAAATTGACTGCCATCGCCATGGTGCCGCTGCTGGTGATCAGCGTGAACGTCATGATGGCGATCAGCAGCAACGGCACGTCGACGCCCGCCACGGTGAGCCCGAACACCTTGGACGTGTCGGGCCACGGCGCCGTGGTCGACATGCGCACCGTCATGTAGCCGATCAGGAAGCTGCTGAAGACGAAGGTGTCCGACAGCAGGAAGATCCACATCATCGCCTTGCCCCACGGCACCTTGAAGGCTTCGCGGTCGGCCGACCAATCCGTGACGATGCCGCGCCAGCCGTCAGGGCCGGCGTCGGCGGGTGGTGGGGCAGCGGATTCGGGCGGGAGCGTGGGCGAGGTCATGGCGCGGCTCCATATAGCGGCCCGCAGATGGCGGCGACAATCGCGGGGGTGAGCCACCACATCGCCGCCAGCAGCACGAGCCAGACGGCCAGCAGGAAATGCCAGTAGAGGGCGCACAGGGAAATGGTGCGTTGAGCCCGGAACGGGTCCATATGCCGGCGTTGCGCGATCGTCACGGCCCAGGCCGCCAGCCCGCCGAGCACGTGCAATCCGTGCAGGCCGGTAAGCAGGTAGAGGAAGCTGTTGGAAGGATTGGCGATGAGGGTCTGCCCGGCCGCCGACATCATGCGCCACGCGATCAATTGCCCGATCACGAACACGGCGGCCAGCACGCCGCCGCATACCAGCCACGCCATGCGGTGCACGTTCAACTGCCTGGCACGCTGCATGGCCACGCTTGCCAGCGCGAGCGCGCCGGTGTTCCACCACAGCAGCGCGGGATGCGGGATCGGCTGCCAGTCGGGCTCGCGCATGCGCATGCCGTAAGCGAGCAGCAGCAGTGAAAACAATGCCGTTGCCACGGCCATGAACACGATCAGGCCGATGCGGCTCGCATTCGGCACGACGGGCGGCGGCGTGTCGGGAACGAAGGTGCGCGGCAGCGTGGTCATTTGCGTGCCTCTCCGGGTTGAAGCGTCGGGGGGGCCGGTTCCGGTTCCGGTGCCGTCGCGGGCGGCTGGTTTTGCGGGACGAAGTCTTCCGTTTGTCCCGGCGGGCTGTATTCGTACGCCCAACGGTAGACGACGGGTTGCGCGGCGCCCCAGTTGCCGTGCGTCGGCGGCGTTTGCGGCGTTTGCCATTCCAGCGTGGTGGCCCGCCAGGGGTTGCCGTCGGCACGCTTGCCGCGCACGAGGCTCCACGCCAGGTTGTACAGGAACAGCAACTGCGCCACCGCCACGATCAGCGCGACGACGGTGATGAAGGTGTTGAGCGTCTGAGCCGAGTGTGGAATGAAGCTGTAACCCTCGTACGCGTAATACCGCCGAGGCATGCCGAGGATGCCGAGATAGTGCATCGGGAAGTAGATCGCGTAGGTGCCGACGAAGGTGGCCCAGAAGTGCGCGCGCCCGAGCGTGTCGTCGAGCATGCGGCCCGTCACCTTCGGATACCAGTGGTAGATACCGCCGAACACCACCAGGATCGGCGACACGGCCATCACCATATGGAAGTGCGCCACCACGAAGTACGTGTTCGACAGCGGAATGTCCACGCTCACGTTGCCGAGATAGAGCCCGGTCAGCCCGCCCAGCACGAAGGTGCTGATGAAGCCGATGGCAAACAGCATCGGCACGGTCAGGTGGATATCGCCACGCCACAGCGTCAGCACCCAGTTGTAGACCTTGAGGGCGGTCGGGATGGCGATGATGAGCGTGGTGGTCGCGAAGAAGAAGCCGAAGTACGGATCCATGCCGGCGATGAACATGTGGTGCGCCCAGACCACGAAGCTCAGTGCGCCGATGATGACGATGGCCCATACCATCATCCGGTAGCCGAAGATGCTCTTGCGCGCATGGGTGCTGATGAGGTCCGACGCGATGCCGAAGGCCGGCAGCGCGACGATGTAGACCTCCGGATGCCCGAAGAACCAGAACAGGTGCTGGAACAGCAGCGGGCTGCCGCCGGCATGCTTGAGCGATTGCCCCATCGACACCACGGCCGGTATGAAGAAACTGGTGCCGAGCGTTCGATCGAGCAGCATCATCACCGCCGACACGAACAGCGCAGGAAACGCGAGCAGCGCCATGATGGTTGCGATGAAGATGCCCCACACCGTGAGCGGCATGCGCATGAGCGTCATGCCGCGGGTGCGGGCCTGCAGCGTGGTGGTCACATAATTCAGGCCGCCCATGGTTGCCGCGACGATGAAGATCGCGAGCGATACGAGCATCAGCACGATGCCCCATTCGACGCCCGGCGTACCGGGCAGGATGGCCTGGGGCGGATACAGCGTCCAGCCCGCGCCGGTCGGCCCGCCCGGCACGAAGAAGCTCGCGACCAGCACCAGCACGGCCAGCAGGTAGACCCAGTAGCTCAGCATGTTGAGAAACGGGAACACCATGTCGCGCGCGCCCAGCATCAGCGGGATCAGGTAGTTGCCGAAGCCGCCCAGGAACAGCGCGGTCAGCAGGTAGATCACCATGATCATCCCGTGCATGGTGACGAACTGGTAGTAGTGGTTGGCGTCGATGAAGCTGAACTTGCCGGGAAAGCCGAGCTGCAACCGCATCAGGTCCGACAGGACGAGGCCGACCAGACCGATGGCGATGGCCGTCAGCGAATACTGCACGGCGATGACCTTGTGGTCCTGGCTCCAGACATAGCGGGTCCAGAAGCTTTTCGGGACGTGATCCATGTGCGCGTAGGGCATTGCGTCTGCTCCGCTAGGGCTGGCGGTTGGCCGCGGTGCTGGCGGCCGGGCCGCCTTGCGATTCGATGTAGGTCACGAGCGCGGTCAGCTCCTGCTCGCTCAGGTCGAAATGCGGCATGATCGGCGCGTACCCCTTCACGACGCGGGCCGTCGGGTTGCGAATGAACGCGCGCAGATAGGCTTCGTCCACCTTCGCGGTGCTGCCGTCGGCCATCGTTTCGGTCTTGCCGTACAGGCCCTTCCAGGTCGGGCCCACGCGCGGACTGCCGTCCACGGTATGGCACGCGAAACAGCCCTTGGCTGCCGCGAGCGCCTTGCCCTGGTCGGCGAGCGCCTGGGCGCTGCCGCCTGCCGTGGCGGCAGCGGCCTGCACGCCGGCCTGCTGCCGCTGCGCGAAGGTGGTCTGCTGCGCCAGCCAGCGCGAGAACGATGCTTCGTCTTCCACCACCACCACGCCGCGCATGTTCGAGTGCCCGATGCCGCACAGCTGCGCGCACAGGATGTCGTAACGTCCCGCCTTGGTCGGTGTGAACCAGAAGGTCGTCACCATGCCGGGCACCATGTTCATGCGCGCACGGAACGGCGGCACATAGAAGTCGTGCAGTACGTCGAGCGACCGTGTCAGAACCTGGATCGGCCGGTTCAGCGGGAGGTGGACCTCGGGCGTCTCGATCAGGTAGTTGTCGCGGCCGTTGGGGTCGGCGGGGTTCAGGCCGAACGGGTTGTCGTTGCTGACGTAGCGCGCGTCCGTCGTGCCCAGCTTGCCGCCGGTGCCGGCGAAGCGGAAGCGCCATTGCCATTGCCGGCCGAGCACTTCCATCTGCAGCACGTTGCGTGGCGGCCGGATGTAGTCCGCGTAGACGAAGAGACCGGGTGCCAGCAACGCCGCCACGCCGACGGCGGTCAGGCCGATCAGCCACCATTCCAGCCGCCGGTTGTGCGGCTCGTAGGCCGCGCGATGCCCGCCGCGGTGGCGGTAGCGGATCAGTGCGATCGCGATGAACAGGTTGATCGCGATGAAGAATGCGCCGGTGATGACGAGCGTGATCGTCAGCATGTCGTCCATGCGCACCCAGTTCGACGCGATCGGCGTGATCCACCAGGGACTGGCAAAGTGAAACCCCACCGCCAATGCGATGATCACGATCAGGGCAATCGCAAGCGCCATGGGCCGCCTCGCCGCGCCTCACTCGCCGGAGCCGCCAACCCGCGCTCCTGGCATCGTCGTGCCGCCTTGCCGGATTTCGTATTACATTTTGCCGGCAGTCCACCCAGACCGATTCGCCAAGCGTCGTCGGCGGCTCTAAAGAAAAGGTAGTCCGCGCCTTTGCATCGTGCAAGGCAGCGCAAGGGGGGGAGGCACGCTCCCATACCCGCATGCATCGCACGACAGACGATGCCACCCGCCGCGACGAACCGGCGTGTCAGTGCATCGCGTTCTGCTTGCGCCGTTCGAGCATGCCGTAGACAACGGCGGTCACCACACCGAACAGCAGGTTGGCCAACAAGGGTCCGGATCCCCGCTCCGAGATAAACCACGGGAACACGGCGGTCATCACGTAGAAGTTCCATACGTACGCGACGATCCCGAAAGCCAAGCCGATGACGGCCTCCATGCCGACGCTCGAATCGAAGCGGAACGGGGCCATGATCGCGGCGAGGATCATCCCCATGATGGCGCCGAGCACATAGTGCAGCAGCAGCGCCATTCCCACGATGCTGAAGCTGAACACCGACATCTGTTCGAGCGCACCGCGGCCCATCACCATCGCCGCGATCTTGTGGGTCGGTTGCCACGGGCTTTCATCGAGCACCATGGTCGACCAGAAGAATTCGAGCACGATCACCAGGGCGCCACCCGCAAGACCGGCTACGGCAGCGGCGAGCCAGTCCGGCATGCGCCGTTGCCAATGGTGTGATTGAATGTGCAGTTCCATAGAACCTCCTTGCTGAAGGATCAACCTCAGCACTCAGGCAGGCCGGTTTTCGGGTGTCAGGGGAAAACCGGTGACGTGGGTTCGCCGCCTTCCAGATCCGCATTCGGAAAATGTCGGGCGATCATCTGCTCGATTTCCTGCTCTCGCAATGCCGGCACGTCGGCCATGATCAGGATCTGGCCTTCCTTGATCGCTTCGCGAAACCGCTCGAGTCGCGCGTTGGGCTCGGCGATGCCGATCATCCCGGCCGTCCACGCGCCGAAGCCCGCTCCCACCATCGTCAATGCGACGACGGCGCCGCCCGCGATCACGAGCTCTGCAGGGGGGTATACGAGCGCGACGAGACCGATGAGCGCGCCCGTCGCGCCGCCGAGTGCGACACCACGCTCGAGCGCATGCACGACATCGCTGCTTTGCAGCAAAGACGCTTCGGGTAACTCATCAAGCGTGACACTGTGATCGGCGAGGACGTGGATATGGCGCCAGATGATGCGCGCGCGGAGCAAGTCATCCACGACCGCCTTGGCCATCTGCGTGTCGGGTACGAGGAAATAGAGGCGCCTCATGTCGGCCCCCTTTTTCAGTCTGGAGTACGTTCTATTTTATGTCACCATCGGCAGCGTGGTACCTGTGCGCGCGTACGTGGTTACACGCGATCACGCTTCAGTGCAGCCGGTCATCGTGCGAGTGCGCTGTAGATGGGGCGAACAACACATCAGCGGAAATCCACACTGAACCCATTTTCTCGAACCCTTCGCGCGTCGGCTCGTTGCTGCCGCCTGACCGCGAACGTTGAATGTCCGTCGCGGCCGGTACGCCGGCAACCAGGCCCGCGTGACGCCAGGGTTCACCGCCGCGCCATCCGCGTCGCGCGCCCCCGGCGCGACTTCCTCAAGCGCCTGCTGCCGCGTTTCGACACGCGGCAGCCCGATCGCGACGCACGGGACGCCGAGCGTCGCGCGCTTCGATATGACGATGAAGGGCGCGTTTCGCTCAGCGCGGAAAGGCCCGGTCAGACCGCACCGGTGACGTGCAACGTGTGAATCTTTTCATCGGCATAGCCGAGTTCGCGCGGCACGGCATCGGTATGCTGGCCGAGCGCCGGCACCGGATCCATGCGTGGCTCATCGCTCGGTGCGAAACCGGGCGGCAATTGGGCAGGGATCTCGCCAGCAGGCGTATCAACGCGGGTCCAGCAATGTGCGCGGCGAGCTGTTCGTGCGTCCAGACGCCGTGCATGTCGTTCATTCGCGCGTTCGCGATGCCGGCTTGCTCGAGCCGTCGATCACGTCGGCGGCCGTCAGCGTCGAGAATGCGCGGACGATGACGGCCGCGAGTTCGTCACGATTCGGGGCGCGGCGGCTGTTCGACCCGAAGCGCTCGTCGGCCGCCAACTCGGGCATGCGGATCACGGTCTCGCAAAAGCGCTTCCATTCGCGCTCGTTCTGCAGCCCGAGCAGCACGGTCTTCCCGTCGCCGGCCGTGAACGGACCGTACGGAAAGATCGTCGCGTGCGATGCGCCGGCTTGCCGCGGCGGCGGCTGTCCGTCGATCTCGCAGTAGAGCGGATAGCTCATCCACTCGACCATGCTTTCGAGCATCGATACATCGATGAGCCGGCCGCGTCCGGTGCGGCTGCGTTCGATGAGCGCGGCGAGGATGTTCGTGAACGCATACATGCCCGCCGCGATGGCGGCGGCGAGCAGCTTCGCCATGTTCGCCTGCGCGCCGCATGGCTCACGCGCGTCGAACCGGCGCTCGGCCTCGAAGCGCATCAGGCTCGCGGCCTCAACCGAAGCATGGCGCAGCAGCGTGCCCATGTTGTACACCTGGCCGTGACACGCGCCGGAATTGCCGCCCGCGCGGTTGATTTCCTCCATGATCGCCGATGCCTCGGTCAGGCCGAGGCCCGAGCCGCCGTATTCCTGCGGAATCAGTGCGGCGTGCCAGCCAGCTTTCGTCAGCGTGTCGACGAACGCTTCGGGATAGCCGCGTTCCGCGTCGATCTTGCGGAAATATTCGGCGGGAAACTCGCCACACATGTCGCGAGCGGCTTCGCGAATGTCCTGGTACGCGTCGGCATGATTCATGTTTCGGATTCCGGAATGTCAGGCGAGGATCGCGATCGCGGACGTGGTCGGCGAGGCGGCCGCACACGCTGAAGGTGTTGCCGAGGAAAGTCGGCCGTGCCGCGCGATAGGCGTATTCGACGATCGTCGCGCCGGACAGCGCGCGCGTCACGAGTTCGAGCAGCAGCGTCGCGATCAGTGGGCCGTGCACGACGAGGTCCGGATAGCCTTCGACGTCGCGCACGTAGGTGCGGTCGTAGTGAATGCGATGCCCGTTGAAGGTCAGCGCGTAATAGTGGAACAGCATGACTTCATCCGGCGTGATGTCGCGCTGCCATTGCGCATCGTCGGGTGCGGCCTTCGGCGGAGGCGCGGCCGGGCCGCGATAGACGATGTCGTGTTCCTCGCGGATCGCGACTTCGCCCGCGGATTCGATCAAGTGCTCGACAGTGACGAAGCCAAGCGTGCCGCGGCAAACGATCGTCGAGCTGATCGGCGAACTGGCCGCGAGTGGCGCGTGGACGGGCATCACGTTGCGCGAGGGCGAATCCGCGCCGTCGTGACGGGCGGGATGCGCGGGACGCGCGGGCTCAGTCCGCGAGCCAGTGCGCGGACGACCAGTCGCCGCGTTCGGCTGCCGCGGATGCGGTGTGCGAAGTCCTGCCGCGTGAACGATACGCATTCACCAATGCCGCGATCGGTCTTTCGTTCGTCATGCTGATTGCGGACGGAACGATGAACATGCGTGAAATGACACATTCGCCATTGCGCCCGAGCATGCCCGCGTCGATCGGCTCGCCCTCGCATCGGCGGCCGGCCGGTCGCGCGCAGACATCGCCCGTCGGCAGGTTGTACGAAGCTCGATATTGAAACTACACTGATTATCGGCCGGCGCCGAGACACGCGGCTCATCCATTCAACACGCATCACAGTACTAATTAAACGCGTGCCGACAATCGCCATAGAGGATGCTTGCCTTGTTCCTCAACATCCAGCGGGGGAAGTGGCGATGAAATTCGGGGCTGCGCGTCATCCGTCAACGGTTTGCTAGCCGAACGGCGCGCGCATGAGCACGACCGCAGGCATTCACGCGACGTCACTCGGGCTGCACGGCTCGAGCCCGGCGATGGCCGACCTGCGCCGCTATCTGGCGAAGGTCGCGCAGACCGATACGACGGTGCTCGTGACCGGTGAAACCGGCACTGGCAAGGAGCGCGTCGCCACCGCCGTCCACCGCCTCAGCACCCGGACCGACAAGCCGTTCATCGCGGTGAACTGCGCCGCGGTGCCCGACAGCCTGTTCGAATCCGAGATGTTCGGTCACGAGCGCGGCGCCTTCACCAGCGCCCAGAACGCGTTTCCCGGCCGCTTCGTCGAGGCCGACGGCGGCACGCTGTTCCTCGACGAAGTCAGCGAGATGCCGCCCGCCGTTCAGGCCAAGCTGCTGCGCCTGCTCGAGGACCGCACGGTGACGCCGGTTGGCTCGCTGCGCCGGCGCCCGGTCGATGTCCGGATCGTGGCCGCCAGCAACGAAAGTCTGGAGGACCTGGTCGCGGAACGCCGTTTCCGCGCCGACCTGTTCTATCGGTTGAACGTCGCGCGCATCGAGATACCGCCGCTGCGGGAGCGGCCGGAGGACATCGCGTCGATCGTCGATCACTTCGTCGCCGAACATAACGAGCGGCGCGCGATGCGGGTGGGGCGGCCCGATCCGGCGCTGCTCGAGTGCATGCGGCACTACCGGTGGCCGGGCAACGTGCGTGAGCTGCGCAACCTGGTCGAGGCGTTGTTCGTCGATGCGCCGGAAGGGCGTCCGTTCGGGCTGGGCGACCTGCCGCCGGCATTCCGCCGCCTCTTCCTGCAGAACTTTTCGGCCGGTGAGCACGAGCGCGAGCGACTGGTCTCGGTACTGCGCCAGACCAACTGGAACAAGATGGAAGCGGCGCGCCAGATGAACTGGTCGCGCATGACGCTGTACCGCAAGCTGGCCAAGTACAACCTGGACGCCGGCAACACTGCCTCGGTGTGACAGCCGGGCTGTCACATGGTACAGCCCCGCAGCTTTCGCGAATCCCGCTCCGGTCGGGAAATTTCACGGCAAATCATGCGCTTGCGTCAGCGCACACGCGTTGGCCCGCTCCTTGCGAAGCAACACGGACAGACCGCCCGTCGCCATGCAAGGAGGCCGTCGTGCACGTCATCGAGCCACTCCAGGACGCCCCGCCGGAACCGGCGCAGCCGGCCGGCCCGCCACGGCCGCTGCTCGCCAGCTATGCAAACTATTTCGAGGTCGGGCACAACGCGTTCGAGTTCCTGATCGATGCCGGACAGGTCGAGCCGCAGACCGGCAACGTCCAGTTGATGAGCCGCGTCGCGGTCAGCCCGGTGCACGCCAAGCTGCTCGCGCAACTGCTGGCGAGCGCGATCGCCCAGTTCGAGGCGGCCCACCACGCAATCCCCGACATCGGCGAACCGGAAACGGATCTGGCGATTCTTCCCCCGCAGGAATTCGAGCGGCGCGCGATCGATGCGCGCAGCAAGCCGATGCTCGGCGGCCGTCGCGACGAGCCCGATCAAAACCAGAGCTGAGGACACGACATGGCAGCGCAACTCCATCCCAACCGCATGGTCCTGACCGACCGTTTCCCGATGCTGAGCTTCACGATTCGCGTCGGCCACGCGCCGTGCGTCGCGGAACTGGTGATCGCCACCGATCCCGCGCTGTTCACGCGCAAGGACGGGCGCACCTCGTCGACGTTCTACACCAGCCGCGAGGACGGCCTGCTGGCGATCCCGCGCGGCGAAGCGGTGTTCATGGTGCCGCCGGCGGTGCTGGCTCGCTTCGTGGGCGCTAGCCGCCTGTGGTTCGGTCTCGCCACCGCCGCGTCGCCCGATGCCGACGCGTGGACGATCGACGTGTTGCCGAATGCCGACAGCCCTTACGTGTCGCTGTCGGGGCTCAGCGATCGCGGGTTGCGCAGGGTCCGCGTGTTTCCGACGCGCGGTGGCGCCGCCGTCAGGAGTCCGATGTTGAACTGGGCGGGCGACGGCAGCCGGCCGGGCGCGACCGCCGTACCGGCGCCTGCCGCGCCGGGAGCCGTCTCCGCCGCGCCGCAGCCGGCCGTCGAACCCGTTGCGCCGCATCACGATGTTCACTACGACGACGGCTTCGGTCCGCTTCCGCCGCTGAATGCCGCAACGCCCGTCGCGGCGAAGCCCCCCGCAACGGCACCGGTGCCGGCCGCGCACCCGGCGTCCGCCGCCGCGCCGGCGCCCGTCTCGCAGGGGATGAGCGACGATGTCGAGTTCCGCATCGCCGGCGAGCGACGCAGTTTCACCTGGCCGCGGCCGCGCAAGCTATCGACCGTCGAGCGGGCCGCGCTGCGCGCGATCCTGAGCGCGAATCCGGCCACCGCGTCGCTGATGCTGCTGTTGCCGGTCGCGATGCGCAACGGCCTGTCGGTGTCGATCGGCGCGGGCGCGGGCGCCGGGATGGAATCCGGGGCCTCGGGCGCGGTCGGCGTCATCTTCGACGCCAATGGCGACGACATCGGCGTGTTCGTGTCGGGCGAGCTCGACTTCGGCTACATCGTGTCGGCGAGCCTCACCGGCCAGATCAGCCTGCTGCGCGGTCATATCGACGATTTCTCGGGCACCGGCACGACCGCCGGCGTGATGGTCGGCGAAAGCGCGGCCGGCGGCATCTCGGCGCTGTTCAATGCCCGCGGCGAATTCGTCGGCGTCACGCTGTCGGCCGGCGTCAGCGTCGGCAGCCCGGTGAGTATCTTCGTCGGTGTTTCGCGCGCCGCGGCGGGCACGATTGCCACCTCGTCGTCGCTCGCGTGGTCGCACGCCCTGAGCGACGACCCGGAGGCCTACGGCATCGATGCGCCGCCGTACAGCGACGACGATGCGGCCGCCGAGCCGCCCGCGACGGCCAGCGCGCTCGCGCTGGGCGCGCGCGAGAACAGCCTCGTCACGCGCACCGCGGCCAGCCCGAATTTCGACGAGGGGCGCGGCAGCAAGACGATCGACCGCATCATCATCCACATCGCCGACGTACCCACCGTCCAGCGGGTGGTGAATACCTTCACTAATGCCGCGTCCAAGGTGAGTTCGCATTATCTGGTCGGGCAGGAGGGCGAAGTCGTCCAGTTCGTCTCCGAGGCCGACACGGCGTGGCACTGCAAGGGCTCGAACCAGCGCAGCATCGGCATCGAACACATTGCGGTGAAGCGCGGCGGCGCCGACTACCCGCGTCGCAACGGCACCGTCCAGCATTTCGACGCGCTGGCGCCGACCCAGCTCCAGTACGAAACCTCGGCCGCGCTGGTCGCGTCGCTATGCGACAAGTATCAACTGCCGATCAATCGCACGACGATCATGGGCCATCGCGAGGCCGACACCTCGACCGGCCATACCGCCTGCCCCGACGGCAACTGGGACTGGGACTACTTCATGCGGCTGGTCAGCAGCCGCACCTGCCAGCCGCAAGCGGCCGGCCAGGCTCTGTGGCTCGCCGCCCGCGGCCTCGGCGACGACATTCCGCTCGATCCCGGCGTCGGCGGCCTGTCGATCGGCACCGATGCACTGGAGATCGGCGACATCATTCTCAGCACCACCGGCAATCCCGGCTCCGGCGTCATTCGTGCCGGCTCCGGCGCCGAGGTCAGCCACGCGATGCTCTACGTCGGCCAGGGCGGGCAGGTGATCGAGGCGATTCCCGGCGGGGTCCAGCTGCGCCCGCTCGCGGATGCGCTGGCCGATGCGCGCCTCGCGGTCGCGTTTCGGGTGCCGGGCCTGACCGATACGCAGCAGCGGCAGGTCGCCGATGCCGCCGCGCGCTACCTCGATCGCGGTTTCAACTACGTCGGGCTGGTCCGCTGCGGGAGCTATCTGATCGACCGCCGCGCGTGCGACCTGCTGTCGGGCGACGCGGCGGAGCGCTGCCGCCGCTTCGTCGGCCGCATCGAACTCGGAGACGGCGCCGACACCGACAACTTCTTCTGCTCGCAACTGGTCGCCCAGTCCTTCCAGGACGCAGGCAGGCCGATCGTCACCGTGCCGCCTCACTGGGTGCCGCCGGGCGATCTCGCCAGCCTGTCGACCGGCACGATGGCTCCTGGAACGCTCGCATACGTCGGCCACCTGAAGGCGCCGATCCCGAGCCGCGGCTTCTTCGGCGTGAGTCAGGCGCTGGCGGTCGCGCCGGGCGCCGCGCGCGCGCTGGGGGCCGACGACTGGACGGTCAACTGGGACGACGTGCAGATGACCCCGCAGCCCACCGACATGGGGTGCTGGGCGACGGCCGCATCGATGGTGCTCGGCTGGCGCGACAACCAAAGCGTCGATCCGGCGCTGCTGGCGCGCTGCATCAGCCTCGAGCGCCAGATGCGGGACGGCCTGGCGCCGGCCGAAGTGGCGGGGTTCGCCAGTGCGTCGACCCTCACGGTCGAGCCCAACGCGTGCTTCGCGCCCGAAGGCTTTCGGCGGCTGCTGGAGGCGAACGGGCCGATCTGGGTCGCCGAAGTCGTGCGTGCGCCGGTCAACTTCTTCCATGCGGTGGTGGTGACGGGCATGTATCGCAGCGGCGACGCGTATTTCGTGCGGATCACCGATCCGCTGGACCGCGTGGTCGGCACGCCGGGCCATCCCGGCGCGCGGACCCTGCCGCCGACCCATGCGACCGGCAGCCGCTACATCATGACCTACGAGGATTTCGTGTCCGAATACGAGGCGGCGGCCGGCATCGGCGTAATCCAGCTCATGCATTCGGGCGGCACGTTCGGCCACACGATCAATCGCGGCAGCGCGGCGGGCGCAGGCTACGCGCTCGGCATCGAGCCGCCGGCCGCGGGCGGCGAATTCGGCTTCGGCGTGACCCTGACCCGGCGTACCGAGAGCCGCGACGGGCGCAGCTACGATCTCGCGCAGCTGGCGGGGCTGGTCCAGCCCGCCAATGCGCTGGCGGGTGGCGCGGGGCAGCCGCGCGTGCAGGGCCAGCGCATCACGCTCGACGACTGGCCGTACATCGACGGGCCGAGCGGCCGCACGTCGGCGCCGGTGTCGATCGACTGGGCGTGGCAGGGCGGAGCGGTCGGCGACGTGACGATTGCCGCGGACCAGGGGCAGATGCTCGACGGCTGGACCGCGTTCGTGCGCGCCGATATCGGCCGCGGTACGGGAACCCCCGAGCGGGCGAGTGTCAAGCTGCGCATCACCACCACGTTCCGGCATGCCGGCGAGGAGGATCAGGTCGGGGTGACGGAGGTCGCGCTGAACGGCGACGGCCGCTTCGAGACCGTGCACGGCGCCGACGGCGCGCCGCCGCTTCCGGCAAGCGGCACGCAGCCCGCGCCGCGCGAACCGCAACCTGCCTGACCCTCGAGGGACACGCGCGATGACCCGCCTCATCCCCCCTCCGCCACCACGCGGCGCGGTAACGCCCGCGGTGGCACTTGCTCGCGACGCATTCGGCCGCGAGATCGTCGACGGCTCCGGATCGAGCGACCCGGGCAGGCAGGACGGCGCGCTGCCGCAAGCGGCGCCGGCCGGCGGCGGGGTGTCCGACGCCCCGGGCGCGTCGGCGCCGCCCAAGGAGAAGGCGACGGACGCCATCGGCCGGCGTGCGGCGGCGCTGGCCGATGCGATCGACTTTCCGACCTTCGTCGCGAGCCTGGTGCATGGCACGTACGACGCCATCGTCGACAGCTCGATCAAGCAAGTGGAGAGTTTCGCCGACCTGGTCGGCGCGGTGGCCAAGCCGCTGGACCAGTTCACGCAGGAGAACGTGACCGACGGACAGGCGCGCGCGTGGCTGGTCGAGCAATATCCGCACGACGTGACGCTGGTGCAGGACGGCGGCGAATACCGCCTCGCGCCGGTAGCCCGGCCAGGCAACGACGACGACACGACACCCGCGCCCGCGTGGCTCACCGATTTCGGTGCGGCCGACGGCGCGTTCGACACCCAGACGCTCGAATCGGTGGTGCTGCCCCGCGCCCGCGAGCGCGTCGCGCAGCATCGGCTGTCGACGCTGTCGACGATGGTGCTGCTGGGCATGCAGCGGGTCGTGGTCAAGGACGGCACGATCGCGGCCAGTCTCAATTTCCAGGCCAAGGCGCGCGACCGGGCCGCCGTGCAGTATGCGACGTCGAACGACCCGTCGTCGGGACAGACGACCTGGGGCGGACGCGGAACGTCGGGCGATGTCGTCACCACGGTCTCGACCGTTGCGGTCAATGCGCAGACCGACACCGATCTCAAGGCGACACTGACCGGGAAGGTGAGCATCAATTTCGCGTCGGAGACGCTGCCGCTCGACCGTTTCGTCGACGAGGCGTCGCGCAATCTGCTGGAGCGCCACAGCCGGCCCGCGGCGCGGATCGCGCCGCCGGCGGCAACGGGTGCCCAGCCCGCGGCACCGGTCGCAGCGCCCGCTTCGGTCGCGACGCATGTGCCTGCGGCGGTACCGGCGGTGCCAGCGGTGCCCGCCTCGTCCGCCGCGCCGGTGACCCCGGCGGCCCCGGCTGCACCCGTATCCGCCCGGGGAGAACCGACATGATTTCGCCGCGGCCGCTGGGCGAGACGCTGGGCGCGTTCGCCGACGTTGTCGAACAGCTGACTGCGGGGGCGGCGCAGGGGTTGCGGGTGCGCTCGGTGGCCATGGAGCTGCCGCTCGACCTGCGCGTCGCGCGGGGCGCCGACGGCATCGAGCTGGTCGGCGACCTGCCGCAGTTCCTGACCCGCACGGCCTTCGATCCGGAGCCGGCGCGGCTCGCGATCGTCCTCGAAGCCGTGCCGGTCGACGGAGCGGGGCAATGAACAGCAACGCCAGCCTGCGCCTCGAGGATTTCATCCAGGCCGTGCAGAGCCAGCTCGACAACGCGCAGGCGGCGATGGCGATCAAGGCACGCAACCTCAACCTGCCGCTGACTTTCGCGATCAAGGACGTCAACCTCGACTTGCGTGCCCATGTCGAATTCGTCGAAAGCGAGGTCTGGATTCGCCCCGCCGGCCCGGGCGACACCGACAGCAGCACGTTCCATCTCGTCTTCACGACCATCACGCGGCCGGCGATCGAGGAGAACGCGATCGCGCTTTCCGAGGACAGCAAGGACCAGCCGCTCGACGCGCTGGGCGACGAGCTCTCGGCCGAGGACCGCAAACGGCTGGAATGGGCCGGCGTGCGCACGGTCCGGCAATTTCGGCAGGCCGAGCAGCGCGACATGGTGCATGCGATCGGTCGCGTCACCAACCTGTCCGTGGACCGGCTGCGCCGGGCGCTCGACCGGGCGTCCGCGCCGAGTGTCGAGCGGGTCGAGCCCGTGGCGCCCGCCACCGATGCGCAGCCCGATGCGTCGCCGCTGCTGCGCGTGATCGGGCGCAACCTCGTCAACGGCACGCACGCGCCGCTGGTGCGGATCGGCAATCGCCCGGTCGCGGTGCTGCAATCGACGGACGACGAGCTGCTGCTCGCGCCCGGTCGTGACCAGTGGGCCGGCGAACTCGCCGTCTCGCCGACGAGCCGGCATGCGGCCGCGCTGGCGTTCGACCTGAGCGCATTCGCGCCGCCGCCGGCGCCCGCGGCCAGGCCCATGACGCTGGCCGCCGTTCCCGGTCAGGAGGAGGCGCGGCCATGACGATCCATGCACTCGGCACGCCCTGGGCATCGCCCGGCGAGCGTCAGTTCAGCCTGCCGACCAGCCTGCTCGTCAAGCTGGCGCTCGGCGAAGCGCCCGAGCACGTGCCGTCGATCCGCGACGTGACGCGCGGCGCGCTGGCCGCCGCGCAATGCATCGACGGCGGCCCGGTCGACCGCATCGTGGTCGCGTTCGCCGGGCGCTTTCTCGCGGTGCGCCCGTTCAGCGCGGCAGCCGGGCGCTGGGTGCCCGGGCACGCGCACCTCGGATACGACGCGATCGAACAGATGACCGGCATGGCCCGCACGCTGCTGTTGCGCGTGCCGGCCGGCACGCCGATCGGCGAGCTGTGCGATTCGCTCGCCCAGCTCGCGACCGTGGAAAGCGTGACGCCCAACTACGTGGCGACGGTCCCGATGGACGCGCCCGGCCGCCTGGCGCCCGTGCCGCCGGCCGCGCGGTTTGCGCAGGATGCGCGCGCGCTGGTGCGCATGGCCGAGGCGCACGCGATCGAGCCGGGCGACAGCGGCGTCACGGTCGGTCTCATCGACAGCGGCATCGCTCGCCAGCATCCCGAATTCGCCCATGCATTTCGCGCGGGCGCCGATACGGTGCGGCTGGAGCCCGGCGATCTGTCGCCGGGTGTGCAACTGCTGAGCGGTCACGGCCATCGCGGCGATTTTCCCGAGGACCGCTTCGTCGGTCACGGCATGGGCTGCGCGGGCATCATCGCCGCGGAGGGCGTGGCGATGCCGCGCGGGCTGGGTGGCGACTGCCGCATCCTGCCGATGCGCGCGCTGGCGGCAGCCCGCTTGCCGGGCAAGGTGCATGCGATCGGGCTCGGCGCGATCGCCGACCTCGATCGCGCGCTCAAGCTCGCGGTCGACCTCGGCGCGAAGATCATCAACATGAGCTTCGGCACCGACGATGCGACGATCGCCGCCAACCGCCCGAAACCGCATGCCGACACGGTCGCGTATGCCGCCGCGCGCGGCTGCATCCTCGTTGCCGCGAGCGGCAACAACGGCAGTGTGACCCGCTACTGGCCCGCCGCCTACCCGCAGGTGATCGCGGTTGGCGCCGTGGGCGACGACGGACGGCCGACCCCGTTCTCGACGCGCGGTCCGCACGTCGCGCTATGCGCACCGGGCGAACGGGTGCTGACGAGCGCCATCGAGGCTTATCAGCTTGCGACCGGCACCAGTTTCGCCGCGCCGTTCGTCGCGGGCGCCGCCGCGCTGCTCGTCGCTTACGCGCAGCGCCGCGCCTATCCGCTCGACGGCGCGACGGTGCGCGATCTGCTCGTTGCCACCGCGCGCACGTTCGCGCCCGGCGCGGCCGACGGGTGCGGCGCCGGCATTCTCGACGCGGCGGCGGCGCTGCAGGGGCTGTCCGGCCGTATCGACGCGTATGAAGCGGCGGGCGACGACGGTTGCACGGGCAAGGAGGGCCGTGCCGACGACGGCTGACTTGCGCACCGGATCCCGTTCACTCCCCCGAACCGACCGGATTTCAAGGAGAAGTTAAATGTTTCATGTCAACAATCAAGTCCGCTTCCTCGACCTCGTCGACCTCGAGACCCGGGCACGCGACGGGCTGGTCGATATCGTCAACCGGCTCGAGTCGCTGAAGCGGCCGCCGGTCGCCGCCGAGCGGGAGCAGCTCGCGCTGTGCAAGGCCATCCTCGCGGTCGTCTACGACACGAAGCCGTCCGACGGCGTTCCGGAGGTGTGCGATCCGCTGTTCGTCGCCACCCGCGAACTGCTGGCCAGCAAGTCGCTGGTCAACCCGCCATTGCTCTCCGAGATCAACGGCCAGCTGGTGTTCGGCACGGGCGACGCGAGCGGTGCCAATGGCGCGAACGGTGCGGACCCCGAGCCCGCGTCGATCACGCTCGTCGCGCTGGTGCTGGGCATCCTCTCGGTGGACGGAGCCACGCCGCCGCCCGTGAAAGTCG
The DNA here is from genome assembly GCF_003858025.1 of Burkholderia sp. Bp9004. Lineage (NCBI taxonomy): Bacteria > Pseudomonadati > Pseudomonadota > Betaproteobacteria > Burkholderiales > Burkholderiaceae > Burkholderia > Burkholderia sp. Bp9004. The sequence continues at coordinate 91,977 of NZ_QTQD01000007.1, forward strand.
ACGGCGGCAAGACCGTACCGGACGACGACAACGTGCTGATGAACACCTTCACCCGCCAGTTTTTCGCGGCGGTGGGCGAGGCCAATTCGTATGGCGCGCTGGCGCAGCGGGTGCTGGCGCTGCTGTGCATCGAGGGCGATCCCGACGGCCGCGGCGGCGAGCAGCCGGGGGTGGTCACCACCGAATTCGCGCGCGTGATGCGCGGCCTGCAGGCGCGCAAGATCCAGGCCGACGAGCCGCAGTTGCGTCGCCGCATCAACGAGGAGCTGAACACCGTCCAGAACATCGGCGGCGAGGACGCGATCGCCGATCTCGGCATCGACCTGCCGAACCTCGAGGATCTGGAGGACGCGAACATCGTCGCCGACAACGTGCGCGTGATGGGCCCGATGATCGTTGCCGCGATGTTCGACGAGCTCAAGGTGTTCCAGGTGGTCGACCGCATCGTCGAGCAGTTCCAGCACGGCACGCTGCCGATCGGTCCGGGCAATGCGGGCAAGCTGCTCTATCGCTACTGGCGCGAAACGCCGAACCGCATCTCCGAGCAGGAGCGCAAGAACTTCGCGGCCATCACGCTCGGCGTGCCCGGCGGCGATCCGAATACTGCCGGCAACCGCGAATTCAACGATTTGTGGATCCGTTTCGTGTCGTCGGTTTCGTCGTTCGTGCGCCAGACCGAAGTCGACTCGTTGCTGCGTGCGAGCGTGCCGAACCCGATCAACCACCAGCAGGTGCGCAAGGCCGCCCGCGATCTCGCCGGCAACCTGTCGTTGCATGGCTACGGCATGGCGCATTACGCCGCGCGCGAGATCCAGTCGCAGGTCAAGTTCATGATCGACCTGCTGCAAGACCCCGAGATCCGCGGCTGCTACGGCGCCAAGGACATGTGGCAGGTGATCGACCAGGTCGCGACCTACGATCTGGGCGGCGCGCGCACCAGCTCGCGCTATCGCACGCTGGCGACCTGCGGCACGATCATCACCGCGTGGCTGGCCAACAACGTCGATCGCGTCAACAAGGCGACCGGCCCGCTGCTCAGCATCGACCAGATCGCCAACCCCGACGTCTCGTCGAACCACAAGTCGACCGTCGACCCGACCGACTACGACCTGGTCAACGCGTGCGAGCTGTGGCTGGCCGATACCGCGACCACCGATACGCAGATCGAGCAGTTCTCGCAGCCGCGCGAGGCGCCGCAAATGACGTCGAAGCCCGTGCCGATCCCGGCGATGGCGCGCGAGATGCTGGACGGCGTCGGTGATATCGGCGCCGGCATCGGCCTGGGTGCGGGCGTGCCGGTGAAGGCGGGCTACGGCGTCGGCACGCATAACGGGGCGAGCTACTACTCGAACCGTCCGCACTGAACCGGCGTTGCGTGCGCTGCGCCATTCCCGAACCCTGCCGGAGCCGAGCCATGCCCATGACCACATCCCGCGAACCGGTCGTCGCCCGGGTCGAACGACGCCTGAGAAGCGCCGCGCGAAGCCTTGGCACCGCCGATCCATTCGCGCCGTCGCGCGACCTGTTCCTGCGCACGTTCGGCGACGACGCCGACGATCTGCGGTTCCGCGACAACGCGCTGATGCCGATGGCGGTACCGTTCGAGCCCAGCTTCTCGGAAAGCCAGCCGGGCAAGCTGCGCTTCACGATCGAGCCGTTGCCGCCGGAGGCGTCTGCGATCGACCGGCGCGACGAGTCGACCCGCGAAATGCGCAAGCTGATCCGGGACTTCATCGGCCGCGAAGCGCTGCACTGGTTCGACCAGGCGAGCGAGCCGTTCCGGGGCTTCGCGCGGCCGGGCGGCAACCTCGATTACGGCGCGTTCTTCGGCTCCAGCTACGACCGCGACGGGCTCTATGCGTCCAAGGTGTACTACGAGCTGCCCGGCGACGCCGGCACGATCGAGAACCTGCCCCGCGACCTGGCCGGCATCGTCCAGGCCGCGCTGCGGATGGTGCCCGGGCTCAAGCCGCTCTTTACCACGATGGCGGCCCAGCGCGATCTCGGCGGCCAGCGGCTCACGTTCGCGTGCACCCGGGCGCTGCGGCTCGCCGATCTGCAGCCGGTCATGGATGCGCTCGGCATCGGCCATCGGCTTCCCGGCATCATGCAGCTTCTGGGGCTGGTGCTCGGCGGGCGGTTCGACCTGCCGCCGCATGGTGCGTTGCTCGCGTTCGGGCTCGGGCCGGACGGGCCGGATTTCGAGCTCTACGTGCTGCTCTCGGCGATCCCCGACGTGCCGCCGGCGTTCCTCAGCCTGCTGACGATGGGGCTCGCCGAGCGTCCGCGCGGGCTGCAGGCGCTCGAGCGATGGATGGGCGCGTTTACGCCGGAGGATGCGCATTGGCCGGGCCGCTTCTCGATCATCAGCCTGCGCACGGACGCGGCCTGCCCGCCACGGGTGAGTCTCTACCTGCGCCCGGTCGAGTTCGAACTGCCTGTGGACGCGCCTGTCCAGGCCAACTGAATCGCTTCGTCACGCGTTTCCCGCGAGGTCGCCATGTTCCCGCAAGCTGCCCGTCCCACGCCGATCGCGCCACCGCCTCGAGCCGCTGCGGTCGCACCGCGCCATACGCCGCCGGTGCCGGCCGACGAAGTGCGCCACGGCGTCGCGCAGATGCTGACCCGGTCGCAGGCATACAACGCGATGCCCGACGCCGATCGCCGCGACATCGCGCGCAACACCGCGTTGATCGCCGACTATCTGGCCCGGCCGGAAGGGTTTGCCGGCAATGAAATCCCGGGCGGGCTGGGCACCGCCACGGCGCGCGCGCTCGACGACAACACCGATCATTCAGCGCACGAGCAGGATTTCAATGTCCACAACAAGGCAGTCGAGGACATCGGCAAGTCCAAGTTCACCGCGTCGGCCGCGCGTGAGGGCGCTGCGGTCGCCGGCGAGCTGCTGAACCAGGTCAAGTTTCCGACATTCGTCGCCAGCCTGATCAGCGGCGTGTTCCAGTCGATCACGCACAGCTCGATCGAGCAGATGAAGGCCTATCAGGAAATGATCGCGCAGGTGGCGAAATCGCTCGGCCAGTTCGCCGACGAACATGTGACCGAGAACCAGGCGCGCGATCATATGGTCGGCCAGTTTCCCGACCTGTTCGAGATCGGCATGGACGACAGCGGCGATACGCCGAGCCCGCGCGTGCAGGTGCGCGACGGAGTCGACCCCGACGAGGCGTCGAAGACCGTGCGTGCCCGCCTGCAGATGGGCGACGGCGATACCTTCGACCTGTCGGACGAGGCCTCCGAGCTGGCCATCGTCAACCGCTTCAAGATGCAGCTCGCCAAGCAGCGCCAGCAGATGCTGGCGTCGATCGTGCTGATGGGCATCAACCGCATCGTCGTCACCGACGGCAAGATCTCGGCGAAGATCATCTACGACGTGCGCGCGCAGGACACGCTCACCAAGCAGCGCAGCGCCACCGCCGTCGACCTCGCCCGCGACAAGGACGGCAACGTCCAGTCGACCTACGCGGGCAAGGGCACCTACGATCGCGGCGGCAAGTACGACTCCAGCAACGACAAGGACAACGGCCGCCAGTACAGCGCCGACTACTACGCGAAGGGCGACTACGAATACGAGAACAAGCCGATCATCACCGCGTCGACTGCCGCATCCGAAACCAGCAACGCGGCGATGCAGACCAAGATCCAGATGTCCGGCGCGGTCGACGTCAATTTCAAGAGCGACTACCTGCCGCTCGACAAGATGGCGACGCCGCAGATGATTGCCACCATCACCGGCAACGCGACGCCGGCCGATCCCAACGTGCTGCCCGGTCCGAAAACGCCGCCGGCTGCGGCCGCACCCGCTGCGACGTCAGCCCCGGCCGCGGCGGCAGCTTCGGCGCCGGCCAAGGGAAACTGAGCCATGCGCCCGCCCGCTTCCCCCGACGCGCTTCACCCGGTGCGGCCGCCCACGAGCGCCGCCGCGTTCGACGCGACGCGGCCCGAGGTACGCCGCCTGCTGACCGCGATTCCGTCGTTCCTCGACCTGCCCGACGACGAGCGCCGCCGCATCGCCGCGGATACGGTGCGCGTGCTCGCTTACCTGGCCGATCCGAACGGCGTGCATGCCGAGATCGCGGAGCGCGAGGCGAACGGCGAACTGCCGCCCACCGGGCTCGTGCACCCCGTCGCACCGCCGCAGCCGGCGCCGGCCGCCGCGACGCTGGCCGACGATCCCGTCACCGCGACCAAGCGCCAGCTCGCGCAGGATCCCGGCTTCGCCGGCAAGGACTTCCAGGCCGGCGCGGTGAAGCAGGGCGTCGAGCAGTTCGGCCAGATGGTGCAGAAGGTCGATTTCCCGAAGTTCGTAGGAGGGCTGATCAAGAATGTGTTCCAGGCGATCGTGGAAAGCTCGATCGAGCAGATGCGTGCGTATGGCGAGCTGATTGCCAATGTCGCCAAGACCACAGCCCAGTTCATGAGCGACAACATCAGCGAGGGCGCCGGCCGCGACTATCTCGCCGATTCGTTCCCGGACGTGCTGTCGGTGCAGGCGCAGGACGGCGCCGACGCGTTCGACGCGGACAGCGCCGGTGCGGCCGCGGCGGCGGCTCCGACGCGGCTGGTGGCGCAGGGCGACAACGCGCAGCAGCGGCTTGCCGAGATCAGCCGGAACTACAACCTCGATCCGCCGGTGACGGACTTGTCGGACGACAAATCCGAGTTGCGCCTCGTCACCGCGGCGCGCCTGCAGATGGCGAAGCAGCGCCAGCAGCTGCTGTCGTCGATGGTCATGCTCGGCATCAATCGCATCGTCGTCACCGACGGGTCGATCAACGCCAAGGTGGTATTCGACATGCGCGCGAGCGATACCGCGAAACGCACCTACACAGCGTCGATGCACGACCGCGAAAGCCAGAAATACAAGGAATCGCTCAACGCCCATTACGGCAGCTGGTATACGCCGTATTCCGCCGACGCCGCCTTCGAGGGGCAGCAGGAACACGTGGCCACCGTCGGGTCGGCGCTCGACGACACGAGCGAATCGAAGGCCGAGGTGAAAGCGAAGCTCTCGGGTGAGGTGCGCGTCAACTTCAAGAGCGACTACCTGCCGCTCGACAAGATGGCGACGCCCGAGATGATGTCGGTGATCCAGGGCAATTCGACGCCGTACAACCCCAACAAACCGGCCCCCGCCGCCGGTTTGCCCGCCGGGCAGCACTGAATCATGGCGCGCATGCTCATCGTCCCGCCGGCGGATGCCGGACTCGCGGCGGCCATCCGGTCGGGGGAGCGGCTCGTCGAGCGTGCGACCGCGCACGGCCTCGCGTTCGCACTCGACGAACTCGGCGACATCGCGATCCCCGATCCCGTTGCAGCACGCGTCGACAAGGCGCAGTTGCGGGCGCTCGCGTCGCTCTATCTGGCGGCCGACCTCGAGTCCGCGGGTGTGATTCCCGCGGTCGAGGCGCTCGCGGGCCTGTCCGCGAGCGGTGCCGTCGGCGTCGACCTCGGCGGCGCGGAGCCGCTGGTCGTCAACTGGTGGCGCCACCGCGCCGAAAAGCTGGCGGCCGGCGAACGCGCTGCGTTTTATTCGCGGTTGTTCGGGACTGCGTACGGCCCGGCCGCGGCGGATGCCGAGCGCAATGTTCCGTTCGAGGAGTGCATGCTCGAGCTTTGCGAGGCGCTCTACAAGCTCGACGAGACGCCGGGCGCCGACCCGCGCGGGGATCTCGGGCAGCAGGCGCGGGTCCGCAACGCCGCCCGCTCCCTCGCGCAGAACCTCGGCGCCGCCTGTACCGGCGTGACCGCGTTCATGGCCGGCGAAATCGTCGGCATGCTCAGGGACGCGTTCGCGATCCTCGGCCATGCCGACCTGCGTCACGGCTTCGCCGCACGCGACATCTGGGGCGTGGTCGCCGGCATCGACCGGCTCGCGCGCCAGCCGTCGCGTTCGCCCGCCGCCTATGTGCGGCGCGGCAAAGCGGGGATGACCGTGATCGCGTGGCTGGCGGACGTCGCGGACGTGCTGGGCGCCGCGTCGCCGCTGCTGAGCACGGACAATCCGGTGATCGCCTCGGCCGCCGACTGGATCGAGGCGACGCTCAGTCTTGGCGAGAAACCCGACGGCCCGGCGCGTTCCGCCCCGGACGATGGCCGCGCCGTGCCGCAGGCTTCGCGCCCGGCCGCGCCGGGAAACCCGTGGGCGGCACTCGGATCCTGACATGAAACCACGCTGCTCAGGCCGTCGCGCTACGGGCGGCGCAATCCGGGTACCGACGGCGGCGGACGTGCCGCTGCCATCCCGGCCGCATGCCACGCGGCGGAGCAGTTGAGATGGCGGCAAGCGCACATCTTGCGCGTTCGCCGGTGCCGCGGCCCGACGTTCGACACCATGTCCGCGAACTGCTGTCCGCGCAGAAGGGCTTCGGCGCGCTCGATCCGGCCATGCGCCGCGATCTTGCGTCCGGACTGGCACGGATCGGCTCGTTCGCGCTCGACCACCACGAACTCGCGGCGCGCCCCCGCACGGCACTGGCCGTTGCGCAGAACGCGGGCGCGGAGTATTCGGGCACCGCCATCGACCGGATGGCCGGCACGACCCGGGCAGTGCTCAACGCGGTGTCGTTCCCGCGCTTCGTGACCGAGCTGATCACGGGCGTCTTCAAGGCGATGAACGATTCGAACCAGCAGCAGCTGACCGCGTTCGTCGACCTGATCCGCAATGTCGCGCAGACCACCGAAGGCTTCGCGGACAGCAACGTCGGCATCGCCGGCGCGCGGCAGTGGCTGGCCGAGCATTTCCCCACCGCCTACGAGGTCACCGGCGACGACGAAGCCGCGGACGATGCCGACGAACTGGCAGGCCTGCCGCCGGACGAGCGCCGCCAGCGCCAGCAGGAACTGCAGGCCGAGCGCGATGCCGCGACCCGGCTGGCGTTGCGCCCGGGCGCGACCCCGCCCGCCGAAGCCGCGCTGCGCAGTGCGCTCGGATTGGGGCCGGGCGATGCGGTTTCGGCCTCCGATCCCGAGCGCCTGGTGCCGCTTGCCCAGCAGGTGCTCGCCCGCAACCGCCAGCAGTTGCTCGCGACGATGGTGCAGATGGGTTTGCAGCGCATCGTCATAGAGAGTGGACGGCTCAACGCCGCGATGAATTTTCATATCGACGCGAGCAGCGCCGCCGCCAACGACCGTGGCTCGCAATTCGACACGCGCAACACGGTGGGGGTGAGCGGGGGCGCCCGCTTCGGGCCGTGGGGCGCGGAGGCCAATGTGCAGAGCACGATCGGCTACGTGTCGACCGACCGAACCCAGACGACCGAGAGTTCGCACGCCGACGTCAACCTGAGCAGCGGCGTCGAACTGGTGTTTCGTACCGACTACGTACCGTTGAACCGGCTGGCGGGCGTGGGCGACATCGAACGCATCCGTGTCAACACGATCAATCCGGATGCCGAAGCGGCGCGTCTGTCAGCCGATCGCACCGCCCAGCGCAGCGCCGAACAGGCCGACATGGCCGCGCGCCGGACCTCGCTGGACGGCGGGCTGCGCGCGCCGCCGCCCGTCGGTCCTGCGGCTTCGGGTTCCGCGGCGTCGGGTTCGGCAGGGGGCGCGCACGCGAGCCAGCCGGGCTCGTCGGCCTCTTCAGCCTCGTCGCCGAATTCGGCGTCTGCTCCCGCTACCGCTCCCGCGCCGACGCCGCCGGCCGGGTCGGGCGCCGCAGCGTCCTCGTCGCCCGCGCCGCCCACGATGGCCTCACCTCGATCGCCTGCCGGCACAACGGCGGCGGGACACCGCGCAGCGTGATGAACGTGCGCGCCGGCGGCCGTTGGCGACACACCGTGCCGCGCCGGATCCCGTCGATGACGACGTTCAGCCGCGCGAGCGACGTGTCGAGTACGAGGTGGCGCTGGGGGCGACTGCCAGCGCCGATCTGACGCGCCGGCATCGTGACGATGACTTCACGTGTGCGTCGATCAGGCACGCGGTGCGACCGACGCACCGACGATTCCATGCCGCCGCAGCGAATCCGCGACGAAGCCCGACGCCTTCATCTCCTCGACGAACGTGCCGAGCAACGCGGCGGCCGCTTCGCCGCGGCTCTTCGGCACGCCCATCGCCTGGCGGATCACCATGAAGCGCTCGTCGAGCAGGCGCAGGCCCGTCGTCTTCGCCGCGTCGGCCTCGAGCTGCTGCTTCACGCCCGCCGCGACTTCGAGCTGCTGCTCGACGAACGTCGACACCACGGCCTGCGATGTCGGCGCGCGCACGATCTGCGCGGCTTTCAGTTCGCGCGTGAGGAACAGGTCGTACGCGCTGCCCTTGCCGACGGCCACGCGGTTGTGCGGCTGGTCGACGTCCGCGTTGCTGCGGATCGGCGAATCGTCGCGCACCAGATAGAAGCCTTCGATCAGCACGTACGGTGCGGTGAACGCGACCGTTTCGCCGCGCAGCGGATCGACCGCGAAGAAGCCGAAATCGGCGCGTTCTTCGGTCAGCGCCTGCACCGACTTGCCGGCGGTGTCGAACACGACGAGTTCGAGCTCGGCCGGCAGCCGCTCGGCAAACGCACGCGCGAGGTCGATCGATACGCCGAACGGCTCGCCCGTGGCTGGGTCGCGGTTCGCGAGGATCGGATTGCCGAGATTGATCGACGCGCGCAGCTTGCCGGTCGGGGTGAATGCGGAGAGGACGGAAGGGTCGACGGTCATGAAAGGGCTCGTAAGGAATCGGATGTGCGGGAACGGCGAACGGTCAGGGCGCCGAGGCAGCATCATCCGTGACGGATCGGTTGGCTCGTTGCGGCGGTTGCCTCGTCTCGACTACTTCACCGCGACTTCCGTATGCACGACTTGCGGCGGGCTCTTGAAGAACGGCCCAGCCAGCTGACGCCACGCCTGGAAGTCGTCCGATTGCCGGAAACGCACCATGTGATCGTCGACGGTGTCCCATTTGACGACGAGCAGGTAGCCGCCGCTGCGCTCGATCACGCGGTGCAGCTCGGCGCCGCCGCAGCCCTGCGCGCGGGCGAACAGCGGGAGTGCCTGGCGAACCGCCGCTTCGAATTGCTCGGCCAGCGACGGATCGATTTCGAGCGATGCCATTTCCAGAATCATGAATGCTCCATGCGGGGTGAATGATGCGACAGGGCGCGCCATGATCGACGCGTCCCGCAACGATACCGGAAGTCCGCATCACGTGTTCCGGATGGCCGGCTCGCGCCCGGCCGACCGTGCGATGGGTGCGGCTGATCGGCTCATGCGCGTCAGCGTTTTCCCTAATGTGGAATACGCGGCACGAGCCGATGTCACAGAGGTAGTGAAGATAAACAATCCGAGGACAGCCATGACGACATCCGCGATGAACGGAACGAATGATGCACCACCCGAAACGATCGCCGAGGCCGCATCCGACATCCTCGCGGCCGCCCCGTCGATCCTGTTGGTGGACGACGAGCCGAGCGTGCTGTCCGCGCTCAAGCGCGTGTTGCGGCCCGCGCGCTACACCATCCTGACCGCCGAAAGCGGCGAGGCCGCGCTCGACATCCTGGCGTCGACCGAAGTCGATCTGATCGTGTCGGACATGCGCATGCCGAACCTGAGCGGCGCGGCGTTTCTCGCCCGCGCTCGCGCGCTTTACCCGGACACGATGCGCATCCTGCTGACCGGCTATTCCGACATCGCGTCGATCGTGGAGGCCGTCAACGAAGGCGGCGTGTATCGCTACCTGAACAAGCCGTGGGACGATCATGATCTGCTGATGACCATCGAGCAGGCGCTCGAACAGCGGCGCCTTCGGGGCGAGGCCGCGCGGCTGGCCGCGCTGACCGAAGCGCAGAACGAAGCGCTGCGCCGCTTCAATACGGAACTCGAAACACAGGTTCGCGCGCGCACCGAGGAGCTCGGGCAAACCGTGATGTTTCTCGAAGCGGCGCAGCACGACCTGAAAAGCAGCTTCACCGCGATGGTGCAGGTCTGCGCGAGCATGATCGAGATGCGCTGCGGGTCGGCGAGCGGGCATGCGATGCGCGTCGGCGAGATCGCGCGCCGTCTCGCGCTGTCGGCGGGGATGAGCAGCCTGCACGCGCAGGACGTGTATTTCGCGGGACTGCTGCACGGCATCGGCAAGCTGTCGCTGCCCGACGAGCTGTTGCACAAGCCGCTCGTGAAGATGACGACGGACGAACACAGCCTGTTCCAGCAGCACCCGCTGCGTGCGCAGATGGTGCTCACGCCGGTTGCGCAATTGCACAAGGTCGCGTCGATCGTGCTGCACCAGTACGAGCGATTCAATGGACGCGGCACGCCGGACGGGCTCGCGGGCGACGCGATTCCGCTCGGCTCGCGGATCGTCGCGATCGCGCGCGATTTCGAAGGGTTGCGCAACGGCGAGATCGGTTCGCCGCATTCGGTCGAGCAGGCGATCGACGTGCTGCACTCTCAGGCCGGCGTGCGTTACGACCCACTGCTCGTCGCGCGCTTCATCGAACTGATGCGGGATCCGGCAAGCCTGCGCATCGCGGCGTCCGTCGCTGAGATCCGGTCCGAACAACTGCGCGAGGGGATGCAGCTCGCGGACGATCTGCGCACGCATCGCGGGGTGCTGTTGATGACGAAGGGCAGCGTGATGTCGGCGCACCAGATCGAGCTCGTGCGCCGTTTCGAGGCACGCGAAGGCACGACGTTCGACATTCTCGTGATGACCGGCGCCGCCGCGTCGACGCAGGCGCCGGCCGGCACGTCGCCGGCCTGACGCTGCGCCGGCCGGGCCGTGGCGCGCGATCGGTCGCGCGTCGCCGCAACGCGTTCATTTCGACTGGGGCGCTCGATCATGCATGGCACCTACAACCTGCTGCTTGTCCTGCTGTCGCTCGTCATCGCGACGCTGGCGTCCTATACGGCGCTCGACCTGGCCGCGTTCATTTCGCTGCTCGACAACCCGACGCTCAAGCGCGCGTGGCTGGCCGGCGGCGCGGCCGCGATGGGCACCGGAATCTGGTCGATGCATTTCGTCGGCATGCTGGCGCTGTCGCTGCCGATCCCGCTCGGCTATGCGCTGCCGGATACCGGCGCGTCGCTGGCGATCGCGGTGCTCGTGTCGTATTTCGCGCTGAACGTCGTCACGCGCGCGCGGTTGAGCCGCCGGCGCCTGCTGGCGGGCGGCGTGCTGATGGGCGCCGGAATCGTCGGCATGCATTACACGGGCATGGCCGCGATGCGCATGGCGCCCGGCATCCGCTACGATCCCGCGCTGTTCGCTGCGTCGATCGGCGTCGCGGTGATCGCATCGACCGTCGCGCTCTGGATGGCGCAGACGTTGCGCGCGCAACAAGCGCGCCATGCGACCGCGCAACGCATCGGCGCCGCGCTGATCATGGGCATCGCCATCACGGGCATGCACTACACCGCGATGGCGGCCGCGCATTTCGCGCCGGATGCGCGCTGCGGGGCCGCCAACGGCATCGATGCACCGTGGCTCGCGACCACCATCGCACTGTTCACGATGGCGACGCTGATCGTCACGCTGCTCGTCTGCCGCTTCGATGCGCGCACGACCTTTCTGCGCGGCATGACGGACACGCTCGAACGGCTGGTGCGATTGCGGACCGCGGAACTCGAAACGGCGTTGCGGCGCTACGAGCAGACGACGACGATGCTGCAACGCACGCGCGAGAACATGGCGACCGAAATCGACGAGCGCCGGGCGGCGCAGAGTCGGCTCGAACAGGAGAAGGACGAACAGCGGCGCCTGCTGCGGGCGCTCGAGGAAACCCACGTGCAGTTGCTGCAATCGGAAAAACTCGCGTCGATCGGCCAGCTCGCGGCCGGCGTCGCGCACGAGATCAACAATCCGATCGGCTTCATCAGCGCGAACCTCAATACGCTCAGGACGTGGGTGCGAAGCCTGCTCGACGTGATCGCCGCGCATGACGCCGCGCTCACGCAGCTGGAACCGGCGACGCGCGATGCGCTGACGGCGATGCGCGGAGAGGCCGATCTGGACTACGTGCGCGACGAGATCGTGACGCTGATCGACGAATCGATCGACGGCGCGGTGCGGGTGCGGCGCATCGTGCAGGACCTGCGCGATTTCTCGCGGCCGGGCAGCGGCGAGTGGAGCGTGGTGGATATCCATGCGGGCCTCGAGAGCACGCTCAACGTCGTACACAACGAACTCAAGTACAAGGCCGACATCGTCCGGGAGTACGGTGACGTGCCGCAGGTCGAATGTCTTCCGTCGCAGTTGAACCAGGTATTCATGAACCTGCTCGTCAACGCGGCACATGCGATTCCGTCGCGCGGCGTGATCACGATCCGCACGTCGAGCGACGGCGAACAGGTGTCGATCGCGATCAGCGATACCGGCACCGGCATGACGCCCGACGTCGTTCGGCGGATCTTCGATCCGTTCTTCACGACGAAGCCGGTCGGGCAGGGCACGGGGCTGGGGCTGTCGGTGTCGCACGGCATCGTCGAGCGCCATCGCGGGGCGATCGACGTGACGAGCGAGCCGGGGCGCGGCACGACGTTCTGCGTTCGACTGCCGATCCGGCGCGCCGAAGGCAGCGCGGACGCGGCGGCGGCAGTCGAGCAACGGGCATAAGCGACAGGCGACGCGTCGTCACCGCACCCGCTTGCGCCGCCGCCTGCGAAAGAAATTCCAGAACATCGCAGTCGCGTCCGGCCCCGTCGCGGAGTGGAACGCTTCGCGCGGATCGCCGCCGCTCCACGCGTGCGCCAGGCGGCGGACGATGCAGACCCGGACGATCAGCCGGCCGCCGCGCAGATAGTCGGTGTAATCGGCATCGTCATGCGCGTAGGTATGTTGCTCGCCGACACGCAGTTCGCCCTGTTCGTCGACGAGCCGATTGATCCGCGCGAACGCGACGCCGAGCTGCCGCGCGTTTTGATCGGCGACGACCGTATCGAGTCCGCCATGCACGACGAGCGCGGGCATGCCCGGATAAGCACCCACGTCGACGCAGGCGTCGACGACGCTTATCGGATCGTCGCGCAGGCCGCGGCGCATCAGGCTCATCGCGGCCATCGTCGACAACGGCGGCGCGATGGCCGGACCGGAGTGCAGGCCGACGGCCGCGAACAGATCGGGAGACTCGATCGCCAGCCGTGCCGCCAGTCCCGCGCCGGCCGACATGCCGGCCAGGTAGATCCGGTCGCGGTCGAACCCGCGCGCCCGCACGATCGCGTCGATCAGTGACGCGATCGCCGGGGCCTCCGACTGCGACGCATCGCCATGCCAGTTCCAGCAGCGATGCGAATGGGCTGTCTTCGCCTGTTCGGGAAACAGCACGGCAAACCCGGCGCGCTCGGCGATGCGGCAGATGCGCGTGCCCGCGGCAAACGACTCGGCCGACTGCTTGCAGCCGTGCAGCATCACGACGACGGGCATGCCGTCACTCGCCGCCGAAGCGGCCGGCAGGTACAGCGCGTAGGCGAGATGGTTGACGAGGCGGCCGGCGGTGGGGCGCGCGGAATGAAACGAGCGCAGCCACGTGCCGGGTGCCTGGTGTGGCGATGTCCGTGCGGGCGGCGCCGGCGCGCGCACGCGACGCGTGGTTCGGGCGGTGGCCGCGCGCTGGGTGGACGGCGCCGGTTTGGCTGTCTTCCTTTTGGGGCGCGTAGTCGCCGCGGCTGAAAGCAGATCGAACGGCCGCAGCCAGAGGCTGGATTTTTTCCTGGGCATGGACGGATCTCGTGCCGGCAGCTCGCGCGACAGCATGCGGCGAGCCCGGCCGCTGGATGGACGGCGAATGCGGGCGGCAGCGCACAATGCGTGCCGCGGGAAGCGTCCGCGTCGGCGTGCCTCGGCACGGCCGATACGGGGAGCGACTGACCGACAGAACACCACGCCGCGCGACATCAATCCGGCAGCGTCCCGATTCTGGCCGGCCACGCACCATGCTAACAGGCGTCGCTCGCCTCGGGTGCGATGGTTCCGTGACCAATCGGTGAATGCTTTGACCCCACTGCCGACGGATGTCGGTTGCGTGCGAGCGGATGTCGACGCTTCACCGATACGTCCACAACCGGTGCATCACGAACATCGTCGGCGGGATCAGCAGCGCGATCGCGACGATGGCCCAGCCGCGAGGCACGTCGAGCAGTTCGGCGGTGCGCGCGAGCAGCATCGTTTCGGCGAAGCCGGCCAGCGCGGCGGTCAGATAGCGCAGCAGGTTGCGCGAACGCACGGTCGACGAGAAGCTCCACAGCGTGTTCGCGAGATACGAGAACGCCGTCGCGCAGACGAACGCGACGGCGTTGGCGATCACCTGAGTCGCATCGAACAGCGTGTACATCGCGGATGCGATCAGCACGTGCAGCGCGGTCGAGCCGAGCCCGGACAGGCCGAAGCGCGCCAGCCGCACGCGCTCGGCATAAAGCAGCTCGAACATCGCTACCTCCGCGCTTCAGCGCTCACCCACCCGCACGCGGGCCGGCTGCGCGCGGCGGCGTGCGTTCGGGCGCCGCGCATCGCGCACGACCGGCAGTTCGATCACCTTGGCGTGCGTCTGGTAGCGACGGCGAATCAGATAGACGGGGCGTTGCTTCGACTCGTCATAGATGCGTCCGATGTACTCGCCGACCACGCCGATGCCGACGAGCTCGATCCCGCCGATGAACAGCGTCACCGACAGCAGCGACGGATAGCCGAGCACCGGGTTGCCGAACAGCAGCGTGCGGCCCACGATGAACGCGCCGTACAGGAATGCGAGCGCGGCGATACCGAGGCCGATGTAGGTCCAGCTGCGCAGCGGCACGGTGCTGAAGCTTGTGATTCCCTCGAGCGCGAAGTTCCACAGCTTCCAGCCGGAGAACTTCGAGTGCCCGGCGCTGCGCGCTTCGCGCTGATACTCGATGATCACGGTCTGGTAGCCGACCCACGCGAACAGCCCCTTCATGAAGCGATGACGCTCGGGCAGGCTGCGCAGCGCGTTCACGACCTTGCGGTCCATCAGCCGGAAGTCGCCGACGTTCTCCGGCAGCTTCACGTCCGACAGCAGGTTGTGCACGCGGTAGTAGATCGCGGCGGCGGTGCGCTTCGAGAACGAATCGCATGCGCGGTTGCTGCGCTTCGCGGCGACGACTTCCACACCGTTGCGCCAGTGCTCGAGCATCACCGGAATCAGGCTCGGTGGATCCTGAAGGTCGGCGTCGAGCGGAATCACCGCGTCGCCGCCCGCCTCGTCGAGGCCGGCCGTCAGCGCCGCTTCCTTGCCGAAGTTGCGGGTGAGATCGATGACGCGCACGCGGCGGTCGGTCATGCTGACCCGGATCAGGCGCTCGAGCGTGTCGTCGCGGCTACCGTCGTTCACGCAGACGATCTCGAAGCGGATCGCATCGAGACCGGCCATCAGCGGAATCACGACGTCGAAGAAGCGTTCGACGGCCTCGCCTTCGTTGTAGAACGGTACGACCAGCGAGACGAGCGGTGTGTAGAGTGGTTCGCGCATGATGAGTTCCCCTGTAAGACGTGCGTATCAGCGGCCGGCACCGAAGGTGGGGCGGCCGGCGCGGCGCAGTCCGTGCGCCGGGCGGTGGTGTGAGCGGACCGGATGCGGGAACCCGGTCTCGGTCGAGTTGTCGTGTGCGTCGGGCATCGACGGGACGTCGTGTCTTTCTTGTGCAATCCGGCTGACGAGCAGCGCCAGCGACGCCAGCGTGACGAGCGGCATGAACTGGAACGACAGATGCGTGACGATCGCGAGGCCGGCGAGCGGCGTCGCCCACATCAGCATCAGCCATTCGCGATCGAAGCGTCGCCAGCCGTGCGTCCACGCATAGCGCGCATACCACGCGATCACGAGCCCGTACCAGGTCAGGTCGTAGTCGTACAGGTACGGGCTGACGATCAGGCATGCGCAGGCGAGCGTGGCGGCGCGCAGCGCGTACGAACACGCGCCACGCCACGCGTACACGACGGCGATCGCGGCGGCCGCGGCCGACAGCAGCTGCAGGCCGCGCGCGACATACGCGGGCCAGCCGGCGAGGGTGGCGAGCGCGAACACGGTCGGCATGCGCGCGAGCTTGACGTGGCCCGCGTCGACCGTCTGATACGCGTCGTTGATGCCGTGCACGAATGCGATCCACGACTCGAATCCGAACGCAAGCGTCGTCAGTCCGACGCCGACGGCGATCGTCGCGGCCCATGCGGCCAGTGCGCGCCATTGTCCGGCGCAAAGCAGCGCGAGCGGGAACAGGACCGCCATCTGCGGTTTCATCGTCAGCAAACCGAAGCAGATGCCGGCGATAACGGGGCGGCGATTCAGCGTCAACAGTCCGACGCCGGCGAGCGTCGCGGTCAACAGGCTCGTCTGCCCGACGATCACCGTGAGGAACGCGCCGGGGAACGCGAGCGCGCAGAGCAGCGCGGCATCGCGCTGCACGGTGGCGCGGATCGTCACCACGAACAGCGTGTAGGTAACACCGAGCCACAGCACCAGCGCGAGCAGGTAAGGCATCCAGCCGAGCGGCAGCACCAACAGCAGCATGGTCGGCGGATAAAGCCACGGCAGCGAACCGTCCGCGGCGTTCATCATCGGGATCGCGAGTTTCTCGATCGAGAAGAGCGAGGAGAACTGCCATGCGTCCACCGCATGCCCGAGCGCGGCGAGCCGTGCGGCGCTCCAGATCGGCGCGAGATCCTGCGCGAGCGGTTCGGGCACGGACGTATGAGACCCATGCACGCGTGCGAGATAGATGCAGATGAACAGCAACTCGGTGAACAGTACCGCTGCCGCATAGAGGCGCACCCGATCACGATTGAGCCAATGCGGGAACCGGCGCGGGCCGGCGATCGGCAGTTCCGGATGGGCGTCGATGGCCGAATCGACATGCAGAAGGGAGAGCGGCGATTTCATTGCGCATTCCGCGACGCGAGGGTCGAGCGACGCACGACGACGAACAGGACGGCGAGCAGCACGACCGGGCCGATCTGCGGCAGCCTCGTGATCCGGTTGAACACCTCGAATATCGGCAGCAGCCACGCGAGCACGATCACGATCTGATCTCCCGGCAGCCAGCCTTCGTCGAGACCGTGGGCGATCAGGCAGAAGACCGCGATGCCGAGCCAGGCCAGCTCGTAATGCCACAGATAGGGTGTCGACAACAGTGTGGCGACCGCCAGCGCCGCGCCGCGCAGCCGCATGTCGTTCGTGCGACGCCAGACTTGAACGGCGGCGGCGATTGCGAGCAGCCCCACGGCGGCTTGTGCGGCAAGCGAGACCGGAATCGATGCACCCGCGAGGCGTAGCGCCGCGAACGGCGTTGGGGAAACGAACCAGTAGGCCGGCAGGGTGAAATGCATGCCGCGCACGATCGACATCGCATGGGCCAGGCCGTTCAGGGAGCCCGTGCCGGTCAGCGCAATGCCGGCCACCGTGAACAGCGTGGTCGTGACCGCTGCCGACATGAAGGTTCGCCACGAGCGCGTCGCGATCAGCACGAACGGAAACACCAGCGCCATCTGCGGCTTGATGGCGAGCAACCCGATCAGCATGCCGGCGACGACCGGGCGTCGGCCGAGGAAATGCAGCGCGAGTGCGGCGATGCCGGCGGTCAGGATGCTGTTCTGCCCGTACAGGACGCACGCGAACACGCCCGAATAGGCGAGCACGGCGAGCGCGGCGGCGCGCGGAACGGGCAGGTGCGCACGCAGGCCCGACAGTCGCAGGACGGCATACGCATAGCATAAAAGGCTGCCCGCAAAAAAGAGGAAATACGCGGGCAGGAAAGGCACGAGGGCAACCGGCGCGATGAACAGCAGCATCGTCGGCGGATAGAGCCAGGGCAGCGATTGGTGACCGATATAGGAACCGAACCGCGCTACCTCGGCATGGGAGAAGAAGACCGGATCATAGGTCGCTGCGGCATGGCCTTGCAGCACGAGCTGCGACGCGGTCCAGAAGACGGAGAAGTCGACGCCCGGTCGGGCAGCTGTCTGTGACGTGAAGGTGTCCGTAACGACGCCCCAGGTGATCAGAAAGGCCACGCAAAGCAGCAGCATGACGCAGCTGTACGGAACGATCCGGTCAGCTGTCAGCCATTGAGCACAGCGTTTGGCGCGATAGCGCACTCCACGATTGGCTGTGTACATGATGCCCCGTTTGCAGTGAAGGCTGCCTGGTCTTGCGCAGCCATTTTGTGTTGTCGTGTGTCCGGATCGAATCGCGCTCGATGGCGCTGTCCGGTGAGTGCATTGTTGGAGAAAAAATCGTGTGACGCAAACCGCGGGCTGAATCGCGAAATGTCGATTCGACGGCGACATGGCTGAAAAGCGGCTTTTCACGTCTGAGAAATCCGTACCGGGGCAAATGATGTTTCTCGCTTGAAACATTCCGTGTTTTTCACCGGTCCCGCGGTGTGCGGAATGCACGTCGGGCGACGCGCGACCCGGATTCGGGAAAATCCCGAGAAAATTTTTTGGGGCCCTTGCACAGCACGACGGCGCCCTGCCGGCACGCGGCGCCGGCCGGCACGCGTATATCAAATCTGAAACATTTTGTGCAGCGCGCCGAAACCCGATCGACGGATGAATCGACGGAACCCTTGCTGCGCCTCGTTTTCCCTCCGGCTGGCCTGCTCTTTGCGTCAAGGTCCGCACGACAGTCGACGACGTGATGAACGACCGGTTGAAGCAACAGGCTGACAAGACCGGACTCAATCACCTGCGGAAAGCAACGGATCGAGGGCGCGTCGGGGAATACGCCGCCCAGGCCTTGGAAACCGCCGGAAACGTCGACCGGGCGAATAGGCGACGGCATCGTCCGCGCAAAAAGAATCACATGACAGCATTTGGGGAATAAAAATGAAAGACCAGAGCACGCCGCGGCTCGCATGCCGCGAAGAAGACCCGCAGTGGAATCGACGCGTCAGCGTCATCCGTTCAATCCGTATTCATGCCCGGGACGGTTATTTCGCCGTTCTGCTCGATCGCGCCATTCGCCAGATCGCAGCGCGCATGCATATCGCACGCATCAGCTCACCGACAATCGTTCGCCCGGCCAGGCTCGTACCCTGCCGTGTGCGTCGCTGAGCGCAGCATCCGAATCCTTGAGTTGTTCCGGCAGTACCCGCTCCCCGCGTCGATCCCCGACAACGGGTTTTTATAGTAGTGCGAAAGGAGAGTAGCCATGTCCACGTTCATCACGAAGATCCGCGGTTTCGTTCAAGACGAACAAGGCGTGACGGCCATCGAATACGGCCTGATTGCCGCACTTATCGCAGTCGGCCTCGTTGCAGCGCTGACGTTGGTCGGAAACGACCTCAAGACCGTCTTCAACACGATTGCAGACGATCTCAACGCAGCGATCTGAATGGCGGGGCGGCGAACGGCGGGTCCGGCCCGTTCGTCGCCATCCCGTCACTCGTGCAGGGCCGGACACTCAACCAACAGATGTCGAACGGAGCGAACGGCGGATGACTCGGCCGGTGCACTGCGCGAGTCTCCCCGCTCTTTCGATCAACCGAATCGGAGGCTGTCATGCGGACCAGCGGACGTGCGGTAGCGGTATCGCGATGGATCGGCGACGAGCAGGGGGTGACGTCGATCGAGTACGCGCTGATCGCGGCAGTGTTCGCCACCATCGTGCTGGGAAGCGTGGTTACCCTGAAGGGTTCGGTTCAAGACGCGTACAACATGATCGCGGCAATCGTGACCGCGGCGGTCAATACCGCACTGGGTCAGTGATTCCGACTATTACAGCCAATCGAGGTTCGCCATGTTGCCTGCCGCACTGCCTCACCCGGTCCCGTTGTGCGTGACGCTGCTCGTCGTCGTCGCGGCCAGCACGGACATCACGAGCCGACGCATCCCGAACCGGCTCGTCGCGATCGGGCTGGCCGGCGCGCTGATCGCCCAGTGCGCGCTGCACGGGGTCCAGGCGGGCGCACTCGCGTGGCTTGCCGGCGCGGCGACCGGCTTCGGCATGCTGCTGCCGTTCTATCTGATGCGCGGAATGGCTGCAGGCGACGTGAAGCTGATGCTGGCGATCGGCGCATGGGTCGGCGCACAGATGGCGTTCTACATCGTGCTGGCCACGTTTCTGGCCGGCGGGATCGGCGCGATCGGCCTTGTGCTGCTGCGCGGGCGCATGCGCCAGATGTGCGCGAACGTCCGGGCGCTGATCGCGCATCGCTCGATCCGCGCGTATGCAGGGGCAACCGACGGCCCCATCGAAGTTGCGTCGGTCGGCGCGTTGCCGTATGGCGTGGCAATTGCCGCCGGCACGCTGGGCATGCTGTTCGCTTCGTGCGTCTAGCGCGACGAACCCGCAACGAGGATGAAACGCACATGAACACGATCCCCACCGAACCGAAGCGCGACGCGCAGGTTGCACACCTGCCGCATCCGTCGCCGTTGCGGGAGGCGCATGCGAAGCCGGGCACGCAGTTGCCTGCCGCGCCGCGCTCGCTCGAGGAAACCGGACTGAGCCAGGCATTCGTCGCAGGGCTCGTGCTGAAGTCGACGCTGGTGCTCGGCCGTCCGTCCTACGGCGACCTCATCGAGCGCCACTGCCTGCCGCTCGCGGTGCTCGACGACGTCTTCGCGTTCCTGGTGCGCGAGCATCTGGTCGAACTCACCCATCGCGGCAAGACGGATCTCGACGTGACGTTCCGCCTGACCGACGCGGGCCGCGTGGCCGCACTCGAGGAGTGTGCGCGCAGCACGTACAGCGGGCCCGCGCCGGTGACGCTCGACGCGTATCTCGACTGCGTGTCCACCCATTCGGTGCGCAAGCTGCACGTGGCTCAGAACGACGTGTGGGCCGTATTCGAAGGCATCGTGATGGACACGTCGGTACTCGACTCGGCGGCCGCCGCGCTGAACTCCGGCCGTCCGCTGCTGATCTACGGCCCCGCCGGCAGCGGCAAGACCTTCCTCGCCGAGCGGCTCGGCGCGTTGATGGGCGGCCACGTACCGGTGCCGTATGCGATCTATGCGGCCGGGGAAGTCATCCAGATCCACGATCCGCTCGTGCATGTCGACGCGCCGTTGCAAACGGAGGGCCAGTCGGTCGATCGCCGCTGGCGCCTGTGCGAGCGGCCGGTCGTGATGTCCGGCGGCGAGCTGACGCTTGACGAACTCGACCTGCGCCGCGATGACGCGGCGGGCTTCTACCAGGCGCCGCCGCACATGAAGGCGAACATGGGCATGTACATCATCGACGATCTCGGCCGCCAGCGTGTCGAGCCGCGCGACCTGCTCAACCGCTGGCTGCGTCCGCTCGATCGAGGCGTGGATTTCCTGACGCTCGAATCCGGCAATCGATTCGTGCTGCCGTTCGACGTCTGGCCGGTGTTCTCGAGCAACCTGGCGCCGGAACAGTTCGCCGACGACGCATTCCTGCGCCGGCTCGGTTCCAAGCTTCACGTCGGCGCGCTGTCGATCGACCACTACCGCGCGGTGTTCGACGCCGCATGCGAGTCGCTCGGACTGGTGTCGAGTCAGGACGCCTTCGACTATCTGCTGCACCGGCTGCACCTGCCGACCGGCAAGGCATATCTCGCATGCTTCCCGATGGATCTGCTGCGCCTCGTCGCCGCCGGCGCGCGGTATCGCGGCGATCCGCTCGAGGTGACGCACGACGCGCTGCATGACGCATGGGCCAGTTATTTCGGCACCGCGCCCGAGCGCGACGGCGGATATCTGCCGCCTGCCGAGCACGGCGGTCACACGTACATAACCGGTTGAGCCGTTTCTTTCACGATTCGTTGAGGAGCATTGCCATGAAAAACAGTCGAGCGCTCATGATGCTGATCGTCGCGATGGTCGCGGGCCTTGCCGCGGTCGTGTTCGCGTCCCGCTGGTTGATGAATACATCCAGCAGCTCGGTCACGTCGGTCGCGGTGGCGACCACCGACCTGAACCTGGGCGAGCCGCTCGGGCCGAACCAGATCCGCATGGTGAGCTGGCCGTCGGGCAGCGTGCCGACCGGCGCGTTCACCGACACGAAGGAACTCGAAGGGCGCGTCGTGCGCACGAGCCTCGCACGCGGTGAACCGGTGATCGAGTCGAAACTCGCGCCGGTCGGCACGAAGGGCGGGCTGTCCGCCGTGATCGCCGACGGCAGCCGTGCGATCACGGTGCGGGTGAACGACGTGGTGGGCGTCGCGGGCTTCGCGCTGCCGGGCAACTACGTCGACGTGATCGTCAACACGCAGGAACAGCAGGGCAAGACCGACGGGCAGAGCATCTCCAAGATCGTGCTCGAGCACATCCTGGTGCTGGCCGTCGCGCAGCAGGTCAGCCGCGACGACACCGCACCGAAGGTCGTCAACGCGGTGACGCTCGAAGTCACGCCCGATCAGGCCGAACGCCTCGACCTCGCGCGCAGCGTCGGCACGCTGTCGCTCGTGCTGCGCAACCAGGTCGACCAGAAGACGCTGACGACCGATGGCGCGACCAAGCTGACGCTGCTCGGCAAGGCTCCGGTACCCGACGCGACGCCCGCACCGGTACACGAACGCGTACGGACCGTGCGCGTGCACGTTGCGTCGCACGCGGCACCGGACGCACGGCACGATTGTGTAGGCGTGCTGACCGGGGTACGGGGCAGCGTCGAATGCTTTTGAAACCGTAGAACACACATCCAGATAAACAGATTAACCAGATCGGCCGCCGTCAGGGCACGGCGGCCTTGGAAGTCGACAACCGGCCGCTCGCCGGTCACTCGGGGGATCAGACGAAATGAAGATCAATCCGCAATATTCAGGTACCGGCCCGGTGCGCACGCGTATCGCACGGGGCACGATGATGGCCGCGATCCTGTGTACGGGGTGGCTGACGGTGTACAGCGCGCTGGCCCAGGAAGGCGCGGAATCGGCTGCGCTGATGAAGGGCGGCGCGAGCGCGCCGGCTGCCGTCGCCAAGGGGCCGATGCAGATGACGATCAGCATGGCGCCGGCGCCTGCCGCCGCGGCTGCCGCATCGTCGGGCCCGCTGCGCGGACCGAATTGCGTGGGCGCGGTGCGCGAGTCGACCAGCGTCAGCGTGCCGCTCGGCAAGTCGCTGCTGGTGCCGATGCCGGAGCCTGTCCGCAACCGGACCATCGGCAACCCGGCCGTCGCGCAGGCGACGATGGTGTCGCCGCAGACGCTGTACATCCTCGGGCTGTCGGTCGGCACGACCAACATGATCGTGCAGGGTCGCAGCGGTGCATGCCGCGTGATCGACGTGGCGGTCGGCGCGGACGCCGGCGGCCTGCAGGCGTCGCTGATGCAGCTGATGCCGAACGAGCGCGACATTCACGTATCGACCGCCGCCGGCACGATCGTGCTGGCCGGCACGGTGTCGAACTCGCTGGCCGCGCAGCAGGCGGTGCAGATCGCTCATGCGTACGGCGACAGCGCCGGTGACGGCGGCGGCAAGGGCGCCGGCGTGCTGAACATGCTGGCCGTCACGTCGCCGCAGCAGGTGATGCTCGAGGTGAAGGTCGCCGAAGTGTCGAAGACGCTGATCAACCAGATGGGCAGCGCATTCAACATCCAGGGCGGATTCGGCTCTTGGAGCGGTGCGCTCGTCAGCAACCTGCTCGCGGGTGTCGCGAGCGCCGGGATCTTCAACAAGGCGAACAACAAGCCGTTCAGCATCGCGGCCGATGCGCAGAACACCGACAACCTCGTCAAGATCCTCGCGGAGCCGAACCTCGTGACGATCAGCGGCCAGGAGGCGACATTCCTTGCCGGCGGCAAGATCTTCATCCCGGTGCCGCAGAGCAGCGGGACGGGCACGTCGTCGATCACGCTGCAGGAAGAGGAGTTCGGTGTCGCGCTGAAGTTCACGCCGACGGTGCTCGGGAACGGCCGGATCAGCCTGAAGGTTGCGCCGGAAGTGTCGGAGCTGTCGCAGACGGGCGTCACGCTGAGCGCGACCAACATCGGCGGCACCTCGATCCTGCCGCTGATCACGACACGGCGCGCGTCGACGACGGTCCAGATGGGCGACGGCGAATCGTTCGCGATCGGCGGGCTGATCAAGGACAACGCGAGCGGCGCGCTGAAGGCGATTCCCGGCGTCGGCGAGGTACCGGTGCTCGGCGCGCTGTTCCGCAGCACGTCGTTCCAGCAGGACCGCACCGAGCTGATCTTCGTGATCACGCCGCACCTGGTGAGGCCGCTGCAGACCGCCGACCTGCCGCTGCCGACCGACAGCTTCTCGAAGCCCAACGAAGCCGACGTGTATGCGACCGGCAACATGGAAGGGCGCAAGGGTGTCCGCAAGGCGGGCGCGCAACCGGCGAACGGCGCGATGGATGCACCGCAGACGCCGGCACCTGCTCCCGCGCCGCAATCGGCTGCGCCGGCCGCACCGGCCGCCGCGCTGCCCGCTCCGCGTGCGCCGCAGCCCGCCGACACACCGGCACCGGTGCCGGCGCAGCCTGAGAAGCCGGCGGCTGCAGCGGCCGCCGCGGCAGGAGCGGTGAACGCCGAGCCGGCGCATGCCGCGCAGTCGCAGCCGAAACCGCAACCGCAGGCCGATGCGGCCAGCGCGGCACGGATCGCGCGCATCGAAGCCGCTGCCGCGCGTCTCGCGGCGGCTGGCTCCGACACGCCGGCCAAACCCGCGCCGCATTCGAAGAACAGTCTGCCGGCCGCCGCCCACGCGCAGATCGCGCGGGCGAATGCGGAACCCGCGTCCACCGATCGTTGAAGCCATCCAAGGGGAAGCTCATGAAATCCGCCTACCTCGTATTCGTGCGCCGTGCGGCGCTCGCCGTCCCGCTCGCGTTCGCGCTTGCCGGCTGCATGTCGTCGACGCCGGTGTGGGACAGTCGCTTCGGCGACTCGGTCCGCGCCGTCACGCAAGCCCAGATCATCGATCCGCATGCCGCCGAACACGCGGCCTCGCGCCCGGGGGTCGACGGCAGCGCCGCCGCGGCCGCGCTCGACAACTACGACAAGTCGTTCAGGCAGCCCGAGCCGAAAGCCAATGCATTCGTGATCGGGATCGGCAAGTCGTCGGGCCAATAACACAGGCACGCTCAGGGAGAACGCCATGTCCAGCGCAGCTCGTCATCCGAAACTCACGCGTCGAGGGTTGCATCGCCAGCAAGGCGCCGTCGCGATCATCGTCGGTCTCGCGCTGGCGGTGATGATCGGATTCGTCGGTCTCGCGCTGGACCTCGGCAAGCTGTACGTCACGCGCAGCGAACTTCAGAACAGCGCCGACTCATGCGCGCTGTCCGCTGCGCGCGACCTCACGTCGGCCATCAGCCTGCAGGTCGCGGAAGCGGACGGCATCGCCGCCGGCCACTCGAATTTCGCCTTCTTTCAGCAGAACGCGGTGCAGATGCAGACGGATTCGAACGTCACGTTCAGCGATTCGCTGACCAATCCGTTCCTGACGAAGACGGCGGTCGCCACGCCGGCGAACATCAAGTACGTGAAGTGCACGGCGCAGCTGACCAACATCGCGCACTGGTTCATCGAGGTGCTCAACACGATTCCCGGTGTGCAGGTCGCGAACGCGGCGCAGGTCTCGGCCAGCGCGATCGCGACGGTGGGCGCCGGGCAGACCACCTGTGCGATCCCGGTGTTCGTGTGCCGCGCGGCGGCCGCCGCGCCGTACAAGGTCGGTGACTGGATCTCGTCGCCTTCCGGCTCGTCGTCGACGTACGGGCCCGGCAACTTCGGCTGGGCCGCGCTCGACGGTTCGACCAATGAAACGACGATCGCCAGCGAACTGTCCGGCAATACCTGCAACATCACGTCGCCGCCCACCCTCGGTTCGACGGGCCTGAAGTCCGCGTCGCTGCGCGCGTGGAATACCCGCTTCGGCATCTACACGAACGGCGCCAACGGCTCGAGCGGCCAGCCGGACTTCACCGGCTACGCGTACGTCGGCCCCAACTACGGGCCGCCGGGAACCGCGGGCATCGTCGGCGACGCGTACAACCAGTTCGTGCTCGATCGTGCGAGCTTCAAGTCCTACCAGGGCGATGGTGCACCGCCCGCCGGCAGCGGCATCGCGACCAACGGAACCGCCACGGCAAGCAACTATCAGATGTTCGGCGGCGACCGCCGGGTCGCGCTCGCCCCCGAGGGCGACTGCTCGACGCTGAACGGGGCAAGCAACCAGCTGACCGTCACGCAGTGGGACTGCGTGCTGATGCTGGATCCGCTGCCGTTCAGCCCGGGCGCCGGCGGGGTCGTCGCGCATCTCGAATACCTCGGCTCGGCGTCGTCCGGCAGCACGCCTTGCGCGACGCACGGTTTGCCGGGCAGCGGCAGCTCGGTCGGCCTCAAAGTGCCGATGCTCGTTCAATAGAGGAGACGCGATCATGAAAAGGCTCCCGATTCGCCGGTCGCGCATGCGCGGTGTCGCCGCGGTCGAGTTCGCGCTCGTGCTGATGCCGATGATCGTGCTCGCGACCGGTGTGGCCGAGTTCGGCCGCGCGATCTATCAGTACGAGACCCTCACCAAGGCGACGCGCGACGCGGCGCGCTACCTGTCGGTCTATCTGCCGGCCGACAGCGCGTATCCGCTCGCGGCGGCGCAGTGCCTGGTCGTCTACGGCAACACGACCTGCGGGTCTGCGGGCACCGAGCTGGTGCCGGGGCTCACGACATCGATGGTGATCGTGTGCGACGCCGCGCATTCGAGCGATTGCGCCGACGCGTCCGATCCACCGCAATTCGCGAACCTGCCGACCTACGACGCGACCAACAACGCGGCAAGCGGCACGGCGACCGGCAGCATCAACGTCGTCGAGGTGAAGGTGAAGGGCTATAAGTACCAGCCGATTCCGGCCTACCCGGGGCTGTCGTCGATCACTTTCGGCAACATCGTCACCGTGATGAGGCAAGTGTCATGAACCCGCGCTCCTGTCTGCCGTCGCGCCGTCGCGCCCAACGCGGCGCGACGATCGTCGAATTCGCGCTGATCGCATCGATCCTGATGATGCTGCTGATCGGCGTCTTCGAATTCGGGCGCGTGCTGTTTTACTGGAACACGGCGGCCGAGGCGATCCGGCTCGGCGCACGCACGGCGATCGTCTGCGACGTGAACGCCGCCGGCGTCGTGAAGCGAGTGAAGTCGCTGATGCCGATGGTGTCGAGTGCGAACGTGTCGGTGAGCTACACGCCGTCGGGCTGCGACGTGAGCTCCTGCTCGTTCGTGACCGTCAGCATGACCAACTTCACGGTCAAGACGATGATTCCGCTCGCTAGCGTCTCGATCACGATGCCGCCGTTCACCACGACGCTGTCGCGTGAAAGCCTGAATTCATCCACGGGCGGCACCGCCTGTCAATAATCGAACCGACGAGGCACAGCCATGATCAATATCCTCGTAGCTGCCGACGATACCGCCCGGCTCACGCAGATCGCGCGCCTGGTCACCGACAGCGGACACTATCGCGTGACACGCGCGCATGGACGATCGTCGCAGATCGAGAATCGAACGGACGGACTCGATTCATTCGACATCCTGCTGATCGACGGCGCGACGACCGATGCGACCGAGCTGTCGGCGCTCGAGCGCATCTGCCGGCTGCACCCGGGCCTGACCTGCATCCTGGTGACGGCCGACGCGGCGCCGAACGTGCTGCTGGACGCGATGCGCGCCGGCGCGCGCGACGTGCTGCAGTGGCCGATCGACCCCGCGGCGCTGGCCCGTGCGCTCGAGCGTGCCGCCGCGCAAAGCACGCGACGCGACGCCGAAGATACGCGCTTCGTGTCGTTCATGTCGTGCAAGGGCGGCGCGGGCACGAGCTTCGCCGCGAGCAATGTCGCGTACGAGATCGCTGAAGGATATAAGCGCCGCGTGCTCCTGGTCGATCTGAACCAGCAGTTCGCGGATGCCGCGTTCCTCGTCAGCGACGAGACGCCGCCGTCGACGCTGCCGCAGCTGTGCGCGCAGATCGAGCGACTCGACGGCGCGTTTCTCGACGCGAGCGTCGCGCACGTGACGCCGACCTTCCACGTGCTGGCGGGCGCGGGCGACCCGGTCAAGGCCGCGGAGATGCGCGAGGATGCGCTCGAATGGATCCTCGGCGTCGCGGCGCCGCGCTACGACTTCGTGATCTTCGACATCGGCGTGAGCATCAATCCGCTGTCGATGATCGCGCTGGATCGCAGCGACCAGATCCAGCTCGTGCTGCAGCCCGCGATGCCGCACGTGCGCGCGGGCCGCCGGCTGCTTGAGATTCTCGTGTCGCTCGGCTACCCGACCGACCAGATGCGGCTGGTGGTGAACCGGATGACACGCGCGGGCGAACGGTCCCGCACCGCGCTCGAGGAAGTGCTCGGCCTGCATGCGAGCAGCACGATACCCGACGACGCCGATACCGTGCGCGAAGCGCTCGACCTGGGGCATCCGGTCTCGCGCGTCGCACGCAGCGCAGCGGTTACGCGTGCGTTGCAGGCCTGTGCGAAGCAGATCGTCGAAGGGGACGTGCGCACCAGGCACGACGCGTCCAGCAGCGAACCGTTGATGTCCCGGCTGTTCGGCCGCAAGGCCACGCCGAAGCTCAAGTCCATGTGAATCTTTCGGGGAAACCATCATGTCATTGCGCGAACAGATGTCCTTGTACCGGACGCAGCCCCAGGCGACGAGCACCGATCCGGCGGGTGCGACGCATTCGTCGGTACGCGACGCGTACCAGAGGCTGCGCCGTGAAATTCACTCGGCGGTTCTTGAACGGGTCGAGCTGGAGCGTCTGTCACGCCTGCCGCAGGAACAGGTGCGGCAGGAAATCTCGGCGCTGATCTCGCGCATCCTCGACGAGGAGCGCCTGCTCGCGAACGACATCGAGCGGCGCCAGCTCGTGATCGACGTGTACGACGAAATGTTCGGTTTCGGCCCGCTCGAGGCGCTACTGCGCGACCCCGGGATCTCCGACATCCTCGTGAACACGTACCGGCAGGTCTATGTCGAGCGCGCCGGCCAGCTCGAGCTGACCGACGTGACGTTCTACGACGACGCGCACCTGATGAAGGTGATCGAGAAGATCGTGTCGCGGGTCGGGCGGCGCATCGACGAATCGACCCCGATGGTCGATGCGCGTTTGCCGGACGGCTCGCGCGTGAACGCGATCATTCCACCGTCGGCGATCGACGGGCCGCTGATGTCGATCCGGCGTTTCGCGGTCAACCCGCTGAAGATGGACGACCTCGTGAGCTACCAGAGCCTCACGCCGCCGATGGCGGAGCTGCTCGATGCGCTGGCCAAGGCGAAAGTGAACGTGCTCGTGTCGGGGGGGACGGGCAGCGGCAAGACGACGCTGCTCAACATCCTGTCGGGCTTCATCCCGCGATCGGAGCGGATCGTGACGATCGAGGACGCAGCGGAGCTGCAACTGCAGCAGCCGCACGTGCTGCGGCTGGAAACGCGGCCGCCGAACATCGAGGGCAAGGGCGAGATCACGCAGCGCACGCTCGTGCGCAACGCGCTGCGGATGCGGCCGGACCGGATCATTCTCGGCGAAGTGCGCGGCGCGGAAGCGCTCGACATGCTCAATGCGATGAACACCGGCCACGAAGGCTCGCTCGCGACGATCCACGCAAACACGCCGCGCGACGCGCTCACGCGGCTCGAGAACATGATCAGCGTCGGCGGCCTGACGCTGCCGCCGAAGACGATGCGCCAGCAGATCGCGTCGGCGATTTCGGTGGTGGTCCAGGCGACGCGGCTTACCGACGGCAAGCGCAAGATCGTCAGCATCCAGGAGCTGACCGGGATGGAAGGCGACATCATCAACATGCAGGAGATCTTCACGTTCAAGCGCACCGGCATGGATCGCGACGGGACTGTGCGCGGACACTTCTGCGCGACCGGCGTGCGGCCGAAGTTCGCCGAGCGGCTGCAGTCGTTCGGCATCAACCTGCCGGATTCACTCTACGACCCGGCGCAGCGTTACGAGACGAAGTGACGACGCGCCGTCGTCTGATTCCGGGGAGGTCTCATGGACTCGATATTCTATGGTTTTGTGATTCTCACCTTCGTCGCGGTGGTGCTCGCGATCGAAGGTGTCTATCAATGGTGGAACTCACGCCACGGTGCCGCGGCACGCCGGATCGAGTCGCGCCTGCGCGCGATGTCGGCCGGCGGCAGCGTGCAGCAGGAGCGGCTGTCGATTCTCAAGAAGCGGATGCTCGACGAATCGAAACCGTTCGACCGGCTGTTGATGCGTATGCCGCGCGTGCAGTCGGTGGATTTGCTGCTGCAGCAATCGGGGCTCGACTGGACGGTGGCGAAGCTCGTCGTGTACACCGCGGTGTTGCCGGTGACGGCGATGCTCGTCCTGCTGTTCACTCCGTTGCCCCTGATCGCCATGTTGCCGATTGCGCTGCTGACCGCGTGCATGCCGGCAATGTACGTGATGCGGCATCGCAACCGGCGGATGCTCAAGCTCGAGCGCCAACTGCCGGATGTCTGCGACATGATCGCGCGCGCGCTGCGCTCCGGCCACTCCTTTACGAGCGCGCTCGGGATGGTCGGCGAGGAGTTTCCCGATCCGATGGGCGGTGAATTCCGGATCACGTTCGACGAGATCAATTACGGCGTATCGCTGCACGATGCGCTGGTGAACCTTGCGACACGCGTGCCGGCCCATGACCTGCGCTACTTCGTGATCGCGGTGCTGATCCAGCGCGAGACCGGTGGCAACCTGGCCGAGCTGCTCGACAGCATCGCATCGCTGGTTCGCGAGCGCTTCAAGCTGTTCGACAAGGTCCGCGTGCTGTCGGCGGAAGGGCGGCTGTCGGCCTGGATCCTCGGGCTGCTGCCATTCGGCACGGCGGGCATGATGGCGGTGTTGAACCGGGAGTTTCTGTCGGTGCTCTGGCAGGATCCGGCCGGCATCAAGATGGTCGGAGTGATGCTGGGGTCGATGGCATTCGGCATGCTGTGGATCCGACGCATCATCCGGATTCGCGTCTGACGCGTGTCTCAGGCTTCACGAACCGATTCGAGGCTGTCATGCAAAACCTGAGCGTAGTACATACCGTGATGCTGGCCGGCTTGTTCATCTTCGTCGCCGGCGGCGTGCTGGTCGCGATGCTGCTGTTTGCGCCGCGCAACATGGAGCGCCGGATCCAGCAGGCGAGCGGAGCAAGTGTAGGCATCGGCGCCGGCGCGGGCGATGGCGGCGGGCAGCCATCGCGCTGGGTCGCGAAGCTCGTCGAGCTGTCGCAACCGATTTCCCGGCTGTCGGTGCCGCAGGAGGGCTGGGAGAATTCACCGCTGCGGATCCGGCTGATGAACGCCGGCTGGCGCGATCCGAACGCGGGCGCGCTTTACTTCGCGGCGAAGACGGTACTCGCGCTGGCGCTGCCGGGCGTCGCGCTGCTGGCGCTCGCCACGACCCGGCTCGCGGGTCAACGCATGCTGCTGTCGTTCATCCTCGTCGCGCTCGCCGGGATCGGCTACTACGTGCCGAACATGATCCTCAGGCGGCGGATCGCGACGCGTCAGCGAGTGATTTTCGAGGACTTCCCGGATGCGCTCGACTTGATGACCGTATGCGTCGAAGCAGGGCTCGGGCTCGACGCGGCGCTGATGCGGGTGAGCGAGGAACTGCGCTTTCGCAGCGAAGTGGTCGCGGGTGAACTCGACTTGCTGCTGCTCGAGATGCGTTCCGGGTTCACGAAGGAAACCGCGCTGCGCAATCTGGCACTGCGGACCGGCGTCGAGGATATCGAATCGTTCTGCGCGATGCTGATCCAGGCCGATCGCTTCGGCACCAGCATCGCCGAATCGCTGCGCGTGTTGTCCGACATGCTGCGCACGCGACGGCGGATGCGCGCCGAGGAGCGCGCCGCGAAGATCGCGCTGAAGCTGCTGTTCCCGCTGATCTTCTGCATCTTCCCGGCGCTGATGTGCGTATTGCTCGGGCCGGCGATGATTCATGTGTATCGCGTGCTGCTGCCGACCTTCACCAGTATCGGGCAGTAAGCAGCGGCGCGGGACTGCCGCGCGAACCGGATGTACGTGCCGACCGGGCATTGCCGGGCCGGCACGGTCACCGTCTTCATGGGAGGCTCCTTCTCCCCCCGGGCGGCGCCGCGACACAGGTCGATCATAGCGGCGTCAATGCAACCCGGACCCATGGTCGACCATGGAGACAGCCGTAGTCCACTGCCCGCGCGGGTGGCCCCCTACGACTAACCTCGAACGCAGTCGCGGCGGCGCGCCGACCGGACTGAAAGCGGATCCGACAGGTCCGATCTGCACGGCTGAATCCATCCGTGTCGATAACGCGAGCGATTGTTTACCGAATTGCCGGCCGGCGCAGGCAGTCGCCGCGCGGCCGCAGCGCCCTCGGGCCGCCAGCGGTGGCATGCGCCAGCCGATGACGCGGCACGTATCCACAGATGCCGCTGCCGATGCGCGTCATCGTGCCCGAAAATCTCCTTGAAATCGTCGATTCGAATTCCTACGATTATTCAAAATCAGGCTTGAATGGAGCTGCGAACGGGACGATCGCCCCGCGTCGCGGAAAGAACGAACACAACGCCTGAAATTGAAGCGGTTGCCCGACGATACGGGCAACAGGCCAGTCAAGCACGATCGGGGCCGGGGGAATCATGAACGAACACGCAGCGCGATGCACGCCGCCTGACGCCTCATCGAGCAGGCGACCACCCGCGTGGACCGAACCCGCGATGCCGCCGGGCTACGGCGCGCGTCGTCTCCCTCCCGATTACTGACAGCCGGCGCGCGCAACCGCGCCCGGAACACCGCTTTCTCACCGACATCCTGTGCACCGACGCACACGCGTATCGGGCCGCTCGCGGCCGGCGTGGCGACGCACGTCGCGCACTCGACGACCGACATAACAATTCGAACGAGGGACGCAGCATGGCCATCCGTGTGCCAGTGACACGCCGGACTTTTCTGAAGCTCGCCGGCAGCGGCGCCGTTGTCGCCGTTTCGGTTACGCATTTGCCGGCACTCGTACTCGCCGCGGGCGAGACGCAGGCCGATGCGGACGGCCCGAGCTGGGCACCGGTGCCCGGAAAGGCGCGCTGGCGCATCGATGGCGTGCCGAAGGTAATGGGCCAGAAGATCTACGCGCGCGACTTCAAGTCCCGCGACTTCGTCGGCTGGCCGCAGCAGGAGAACTGGCTTTATGCGCTGCGCTGCGACCGGGTCGACGCGGTGTACCAGGGCTACGATCTCGGCGTGCTGCCGCACGAACTGCAGCCGATCGCCATTGTCGACAACGCGTTGCTGAGCGCGCGCAGGATCAATCTTGCACCGCGGCCCGATCCGATCGCGAACCAGGACATCTACTGGCTCGCGCGAGTGGGTCATCCGGCGGACTGCTACGGGCAACCGGCCGCGCTGTTGATCTTCGCGAACTTCGATATCTATCGTCGCGCAAGGAAGCTGCTCGATTTCAATCGCGGCGTGATCCGCTACGGCGCGGCGGTCGGCGCCGGCCAGGCCGCACCGGTCGTGCCGTATTCGCCCGTGACCGTCTACGTGCGCGACGACGCACGGCGGTTCAACTACGTCGACAACTACGAGGCCGACAGCACCGGCAAGCCGACCGCGAAGTATCTGGAGGAACGCGAGGCGGCGGTTGCCAACATCGATGCGACGATTGCCCACCACGCGGCCGCCGGCACGTGGATCGGCATTCGGGCGACGGGTGACGACGGGTTCGAGACGCCGGCGATGGATCCGATGTTCATGGAGCCCGAAGCGGGACTCGCATGGTACGACGCGTCCGCCTCGAAGATGAGCCTCGTTCTCGGCACGCAGTCGGCGAACGACGATGCGATCGGTGCGTGTGCGATGTTCGACGGCAGCAACGTCCCGGTCAAGGAGGCCCAGGTCATCGCGTGCTACCCGGGCGGGGGTTTCGGCGGACGCGACAAGTCTTATTTCCCGCTGTATCTGGCTCTTGCGGCGCCGTTCGCGAAGGGCGCGCTGCGTTGGCAGCAGTCACGCTACGAGCAATTCCAGGTTGGCCTGAAACGCTGCGAGACGCAGTTCTCCGAATCGCTGTGGTTCGACCGCCGCGGCAAGCTCGAAGCGATCACCTGCGATTTCCTGATGAACGGCGGCGGGAAGAAGAACCTGTCGCCGTACGTCGCGCAGCTTGCCGCGTTGAGCGCGATGAGCTGCTACGAGATTCCGCGGGCACGCGCGCAGGCCGCGTCGACCTACACGCGGGAAGTCTTCGGCGGTTCGCAGCGCGGCTTCGGCGGGCCGCAGGCGTTCATGGCGATCGAGACGCTGATGGACGAGGCTGCACGCCGGCTAGGGATGTCGCCGTTCGAGATCCGGCGCGCCAATCTGCTCGGCAAGGCGCCCGCTCTCGGCAAGGGCCGCGCGATCACGGGCGCGCCGATCCTGTTCGACCTGCAACTGGACGCACTGCTCGACCGACTCGAACGTCATCCGTTATGGCTCGAGCGTGAGCAGATTCGTGCCGAGCGCAGCGCGCGCAGCCTCCGCTACGGTGTCGGCCTCGCGATGGCGAACGAAGCGTACGGCACCTCCGGCGACGGCATGTTCGGCATGGTGCAGATCCTGCCCGACGGCAACCTGCGCGTGGTCACGCCGTACACCGACATGGGCAACGGCGCGGCCACGACGCTCGGTCTCGCGCCGGCCGAGTTTCTCGGGCAAAACGCGCAAACGATTGCGATGAGCGAGATCGGACCGTTCAACGCGCTCGGGTTGCAGCGTTCGAGCAATCCGCCAGACGACAGCAAGTACGTGTGCTACACGTACGGCTCGTCGAGCGCCTGTCTCGGCGCATTTCATCAGTACCACGCGGTCAAGGGCGCCGCGCAGGTGCTGTTTCTGCAGAGCGTGCTGCCGGCCGCGCGCGCATGGTGGGGCGTACCCGTGCGTGCGGAGGACGTGCACTGGACCGATCGCGCACTCGCCGCGAACGGCCTCGCACCGATTCCGTGGGCGACGCTGCTCGGCACGATCAGGAAGCTCGGCCTGCAGACGACCGCGGCCGTGCATGCGAGTTATGCCGGGTATTTCTGGAAGGGAACCTATCCGTTCGCGTCCGGCAGTGCGCAGATCGACTACGACTACGTGGCGGTCGGCCTCGATCCGTATCACCTGACGCCGTTGAAGCGCGTGCTGCAGCCGCCGCCGATCAATACGACACTTTACGGGCGCACGACCTATGCGCCGTCGGCGACGCTCGTCGCGGTGTCCGTCGATTCGGCGACCGGGCGCGTGAAGGTCGAACGCGTGGTGACGGCAGTGAGCGTCGGCCGGCAGTTGTCGCCGGAGCTCGTCGAAGGGCAGTCACAGGGCGCGGTCGCGATGGGTATCGGCAACGTGCTGACCGAAACGTGTCCGCTGGGGCCGGACGGGCCGGGCGGCGGCCGATGGAATCTGGATCGCTACGAGGTCACGCGGCTGCCGGACATCCCCGTGCAGGAGCTGATCGCCTTACCGCCGCCCGGCGGCGATCCCGCGAATGCACGCGGCATCGCGGAAGCGGTGATGTGTCCGATCGCGCCGGCGCTGCTCAATGCGCTCGCGATGGCGACGGGGCGGCGGTTCCGGGTGACGCCCGTGACGCCGGAGAAGATTCGGGAGGCACTGCAATGAGCAATCCGGTCCGGATGATCATCAACGGCAAGCCCGTCGAAGCGGACGCGGCCGACGCGGACATGAACCTCATCGACTTCCTGCACGAGCGGCAGGACCTGACGGGCACCAAGCTGTGCTGCGGCATCGGCGTGTGCCGCGCGTGCACGGTCGGCGTGCGCAATGCGCCCGATGCGCCGATGGAAAAGACGCTGTCGTGCTCGACCCCGGTCAGCGCGATGGCGGACATGCACGTGTACACGATCGAGGGGCTCGCGCAGGGGGGCGCGCTGTCGCCGCTGCAGCAGAGTTTTCTCGAGTCGTTCGCGTTCCAGTGCGGCTACTGCGCGTCGGGTTTCCTGATGGCCGCGACCGCGATGCTCGATCATCTGCGCGCGCAGCCGGTGCACGAGCGCGATCTGGACGCGATGATCGAAACCTGGGTGGGCGGCAACATCTGTCGTTGTACCGGTTATGTGAAGTACATCGAGGCCATTCGCAAGGTGGCGATACGCTACACGAAGGGGGCGGCATGACGATGAGAAACTGCGTCGTCGCGCTGGCGACGATGCTGGCCGCACAGGTCGCTCCGGTCGCACCGGTCGTGCCGGTTGCGCTCGCGGCGGCAAACGGCGATACGTCGTTGCACGAGTATGCGCAGCGGTGCACCGACGAAATCGGCGAGATTCCCGCGTTCGACTGCAATGACGGCACCGATGTGCCGATCACCGTCAACGGCCGCGTGCCCGTGCGCTACGCAGCACACATGACGTGCGATCGCCCGGCGCTGTTGCCCTATGACGCGCCGACGTCCGGACAGTGCACACCGTATTCGAAGATCCTCGACCTCTCGCACGGCGACACGCAGATCTCGGCGTTTTGCCGCCGCAAGCAGATCCGTGCGAATCGGAGCCCGTATTACGACGAAGTCGACATCGTGCTGCATCATGCGGGCAACGGCAAGACCTGCTGGTTTCATGCGGAGCAGGGCGGCGCCGCCGGCATGAACGCGGCGCGCGTGCCGCCGCCGAACGAGACGACGCCGCCGCCCGGCCATCCGTCCGCGGCGGAGTTCTGGTGGAAGCCGGCCGCGACCGCGACGAAGCGCTGCGTGTCGTGTCACGACGCGAGCCCGGTCATGTACAGCCCGTGGATCGGCCAGGTCTGGAGCAAGGTGCCGACCGATCCGTGGGGCAAGTACGTGAATCTCGGCGCCGACTTCGCGTCGTGGACGTCGCACGCGATCAGCACGCCGGGCAATACCTGCATCGGCTGTCACCGGATCGGCGATCAGAACAGCTGCAAGATCTACGTGCCGCTCGCGGCCGGTTTGCTGCCGCCGCCGAAGGGAAGCAACGCGCGTGCGAGCCGGTATCCGATGACGCACTGGATGCCGATCGACAACAACAAGAGCCTGTATGAATGGAATGCGGCGAACGCGAAGTCGGTGAGTGACCTGCTGGAATGCTGTTCGGCACGCGGCAAGGACGATCCGAAGTGCAGTTTCACGCCGGCGGCGCAGGCGGCCAAATAGGTCGCGCGCGGGTTGCGCGCCGGACCGCCACGGCGCCTCTCGCTCGCCCCACCGGCGGCCTTGCCGGGCTCGACCATGACGATACGCGCGGATCGCCTCGGCCGGTGCAGCCACGGTCATGTGATGCGCCGGCCGATGAGCGATGCGCGAGAAAAACCGGGGTAGTAGAAGTTGCCATCCGTCATACGTACCCGCGGTGCGGTGTCACGCGTCGGTGTTTCGCCTACTGAAAGTGATGCACGTACCGCAGCACCATCCGCGAACCCTGCGGCCGGTTACGGGCATGGACTTCGAAGTACGCGTTGAACATCAGGTGATCCTGGGGCGAGAAGCTGTACATTGCACCCGGTCCGATCGCCAGCACGGCTTCCCGCGTGCCGGACACATCCTGACCGTTCACCTTCATGTCGGTGGTCTGGCGCAGCCAGTAGCCGTTGAGACCCAGCCGCAGCCCGGGCCGCACTTCATACTCGGTCGCAAAGTTCGCATGAACGGCCTGGCCGGCCTGCGTCGACGTCACGTCCGGCCCGAGCGCGGTCGCCGGCTCGTGATTGGCCGCATTCCACAAATAGTGCAGACGCCACGACACGGTCCACTTCGGCGTGATCCAGAACGTCGCGGCCCAGTACGGATCGAACGACCAGAAATGGCTGCCCGGATTGATCGCGCGCGTCGGATCGTATGCACCGGTTGGCGCAATGAACTGGAACTCCAGCCGCTGCGCGAAGCGCGGCCCCTGCGCGCCCATCACCGGATCGAACTGGATGAACGGTCCGACCAGCAGGTCGCCGAATCCGGCACGCGAATTCAGCGCGACGTTGCCGATTCCGTCGTTCGTATGCACGGAGGCCACCCACGGCAGGATCACGTCGAGCCCCGGATGCATGCCGCCGAACGTCAGCGGCGACTGGTAGACGAGCTGGCTCAGCCCCGCGAACAGGTCGATGTCCTGCTTCGGCAGCCCGACCTTGTTGCCGGCGTTGTCGTTGACGCGTCCAGCGGTGTAGTACGTCAGATACTGCGTGCCGTACCAGCCGGAGCCGGCAGGCGGCATCCCGTCGAGGAAGCTGGTCATCCCCAGGTTGACCGACGGCAGGTCGGTCGCATGCGCCGGCGCGGGGCCGGTCAGGCCGACTAACCCGAGACCTGCGATCGCAAGCAGGCGAGAGCCGAATTTCATCATCACCACCTCCTGAATATTTATTTGTATAACTAATCAAGCGACGCGAGAAAGATCGGGATGTGCGGAGATCGCGCGATACTGCCCCGCATGGAACACGAGCGGCGCTTTTCCGAACGCATCGAACTGCTCGATCTGTCCGATGAACAGCAGATGGTCGCCGCCTTCGTAATGGCCCACGTTGCGGCACACGAAACGCGCGCTTGCGCCGTCGAGACAAGGTACGCCGCCCGCATCGGCTTCCACGTACGACACGCCGTCGAACTTGTCGGCGCTCGGTGTCGCGAAACGGCGCGACAGCTCGATCTGGTCGTGCG
Organism: Burkholderia sp. Bp9004; assembly: GCF_003858025.1. NCBI lineage: Bacteria > Pseudomonadati > Pseudomonadota > Betaproteobacteria > Burkholderiales > Burkholderiaceae > Burkholderia > Burkholderia sp. Bp9004. Next base: position 130,498 of record NZ_QTQD01000007.1, read on the forward strand.
CGAGGATATTGATCGCGAAGTGCGTGGCCGCGACGAAGTCGGGGCGGCTCGGCGCGACCTTGCGCAGGCTCCACAGCACGAGCGGCGGGTCGAGCGACAGAGACGAGAACGAATTGGCGGTGAGGCCGACCTTGCGTCCGTCCGCCGAACGCGTCGTGATCACGGTGACGCCGGTCGGAAACTGCCCGAACGCGGCGCGCAGTTGCTGCGGGTCGAGGCCCGAAATGCAGGTCGCGGTGGTGTCCATGTCGCTTACTCCGAACGTGCGGCGTGTTCGCGGATCAGCGCCGCACAGGCCGACGGTTCGAACCACCACGGCGCGAATTGGCGCGGATCGTCGAAGCCATTGACGAGCGTCGCGGCCAGCGACGGCAACTGGCCAGCGGCACCGAGCAGTTCGAGGATGTGCGGTGGCGGGGGGGTGAGCAGCGAGTTGGTCCAGCGCACGACGTGCTGCGCATAGGACCAGTAGCGCTCGAACGTGTCGTGCATCCAGCCTTCGTCGAACGGCTGGCCTTCGCGTGCGAGGATGGCGTCGCCGTATACCTTCGCGCATTTCGCCGCATTGTTCGAACCCTGGCCGGTGATCGGATCGTTGACGACCACCGCATCGGCCATGCCGAATACGGTCCGGCCAGACGGCAGGCGGAAGAACGGCTTGCGCACGGTCGGCGTGAAGCGGCCGGACAGCGTGCCGTTCGGATCGGTGAGCTCGACGTCGCGGCAGCGCTCGAATTCCCACGGCACATATTGCTGCAGGAACGACAGGCTGCGGTCGAGATGCTGCTCGGGCGTCTTGACGTCGGCCCAGCAGTCGAGCGGGCCGCCGGGGATTCCTTCGAACACCATGATTTCGCACGGGCCCGTCGTCGTCAGTGCGGGAAAAACGAAGTATTCGCCGATGCCGGGCAGGAGGTTGAAGCGCACGCGCGAATACGGCTGGCTCGGCGTCATGCCTTTCACGTAGGTGAGCGCAAGCGCGCGTTGCGGGCGCTCGAATGCGCTGCGTGCGTCGTCGCGGCCCAGCAGGTGCACGATTTCGCCCTTTCCGGCCGCGAGCAGCACGAGATCGTGGGTGAGCGCGAGGTCCTCGAGTTCCGGCACGCCGACGTCGCAGATGCGCACGTCCGCGCCGCGGCGCCGGATCGCGTCGAGCCAGTCGGCCATCTTCACGCGCTGGTCGACCGATTGTGCGTAGCGGGTCAGCCGCGACGACCAGTCGATCGCCTTGCGGCCGTTGCCTTCCGGATGCGGCACCGCGATGCCGATGCCTTCGACGGTCGGGCACGCTTCTTCCCAGGTGTTCAGGCCGAGATCGCGTTCGATCTGCAGTGCGGTATGGAACATGCACTGGCTCGACATGACCTTGCCGGCGCGGATCTGTTCCGCGTCGCGGTTGGTCGCGAGCGTGACGTGATAGCCCTGGTCGAGCAGCGTGAAGGCGAGTTGCAGGCCGGCCTGGCCGGCGCCGACGATAGCGATGCGTTTCATGATGAAATCCTTGGTAGAACGAATTGCATGAGGCGAAGTATGGGCGGGAGAAGCGGCTTCCGGTTATTCGGCCAGCCGCGGAATCGCGGGCACCGCCTGCTCGGGACCCATCGCGGAGTAGCCGCCGTCCACCGCGTAGTCGGCGCCCGTCACGAAGCTCGCCGCGTCGCTGCACAGGAACGTGACGACCTGCGCGACTTCCGACGGATCGCCCACGCGCCCAAGCAGATGAAACGGCGCGGCCACGCGGTCGGTCTTCGCGCGGTCGCCGTGCGTGAGCTCGTCCATCACGCGCGACCACGTCCATCCCGGCGACACCGAGTTGACGCGAATCCGGTCGCCTGCGAGATCCATCGCCATGCTGCGCGTGAGCTGGCGCATCGCGGCCTTCGAGGTCGGATAGAGCCAGCGGCCGGTCTGTGCGCATTGCGCGGAGATCGAACTGAAGTTGACGATCGCGCCGCCGCGCCGCTTCAGAAACGGATGAACGGCCTTGACCAGCATAGCGGCCGACACGACGTTGACGTCCATCGCCGCCAGCCAGTCGTTGCGCGTGGCCTGGATCCCGTTGTCGACGTAGCTGCAGGCCAGGTTGATCAGCAGGTCGATCGCGCCGAAGCGTTCGGCGACCGCCGACACCGCTCGGTCGATCGCGCGGTCGTCGGTGATGTCGGTCGCGATGAACATCCCGCGTTCGCCGAGCGTGTCGGCGACGCGCGCGCCGTTTTCCGCATCGAGATCGAGGATCGCGACGCACGCGCCGGCGCGGCCTAGGTCCTGCGCGACGGCGGCGCCGATCAGCGTCGCGCCGCCGGTGACGATCGCGACTTTGCCAGCAAGGGCAGTCATGGTGTGTCTCCTGGAATGATTGAGTGAAGGCGGCGCGCGTTGCGCGCGCTGCATGCGTATCCGTCGATCACGCGCTGTCGTGCCAGCGCTGCATCAGCCTGTTCGACGGCACGGTTTCGTCGAGCAGCTTGCGCGCCGTTTCGACACCGGCAACGGGCAGCCCGGCCGCGTCGAGCAGGCCGATCTGCACGAGCACGCTCGCCTGGTCCCAGTAGATGTGTTCGTGATACAGCTTGTCGCCGCGGAACTTGACGATCGCGACGAGCGGAATCTCGACACGCTTGCCGGTCGGCGCGACGCCGGGCAGCATCCAGTCGATCTCGGTCGTGTGTGTGAAGCAGAACAGCAGTTCGTCGACGATCTGGCTCGCGCCGACCGTGCGCGAGATCGGCGTGATCGTCGTGTCCGGCGGGTTCGCATGCACGAAGTGATGTGTGTAGAAGCGCTTGAGCTCGTCGTAGCCCACGCCGCCCGTCAGCGTCGGAATATGGTTCACGTAAGGCTGCGCGACCATCGTGGCCATCGTCGCGTCGACGTTGCGCGTGTCGAACTCGTGCCGGAGGTGTTCTTCCCACAGGGCGGACAGATCGTAGTGCGGGCCGAGCGCCGCGCGAAACGCGGCGATCGCGCGCTGGTGCGCCATGACCGCGGCGGCCTTGTCGAAATGATCGCCGCCGACGCGCGCGAACGCATGATCGACACCCGGGTAGACGTACACTTCGACGCCGTCGCGGCCGGCCAATGCAGCGGCGATGCGCTGCTGCGCGTCGGGCGGGCAGAAGCGGTCCTGGGCGGCGATCTGCAGCACGAGCCGGCCGCGCAGATGGGCGGCTTCGTCGAGCGCGTGCTCGATCCCCACGCCGTAATAGCTGACGGCGGCGGCCACGTCCGGCAGCCGGCACGCGGCGAGATACGCGAGCTTGCCGCCCAGGCAGTAGCCAAGCACGCCGGCCTGGCCCGTGCATTCTGGCCGTTGCATCAGTACGGCCAGCGCGGCGGCGATGTCCTCGACGCCCTTGTTTTCGTCGTACTCGCGGTACAACGCCATCGCGCGCTCGAAGTCGGCCGCCGTGTAACCGAGTTCGATGTTGGGCGCCTGGCGCCAGAACAGGTCGGGCACGAGCACCGTGTAGCCTTCCTCGGCGTAGTAATCGGCCACGTCGCGCATCGTCGCGTTCGCGCCGAAGATCTCGTGACACAGCACGATACCCGGCCCCGTGCCGCCGGCCGGCGTGCTCAGGTATGCGCGAAACGTCCCGCCGTCCGGCGACGGGATGTCGATGTGTCGTCCTTTCATGTGTCCCTCCGTTCTGTTCGTGACTGGCATGGGCCCAGTATTGGCGGACGAAACGCGCGCTTCTATCCGCTTTCTTCGGCCGGTATCCGCGAATTCCGGAAACCTGCGGATCGGGCCGCCGCGCCGGGGCCGGAACGCGGCGCACTGCGGGTATGTGCGGATGCGGAAGGTCCGCACAGTTTTCTACGATGCGCGAACGGTCCACTTCTTGCGTGATGTGCGCAGGGCTTGCGTAGTGTAACGAGGCGGACTGTCCGGATACTCCGGACGCTATCCGGATCGTGCGACGGGGTTCCCCGGAATCGGGAACGCGTGCACGGCGCAGGTGCAATCGAGCACGACGGGAGAATTTCGATGGGGCAATTTTGCGGAGCGGGCTGGCTGGGTGACGCTGCCTGTTTCAACCACGACACGCTGCTGCTGCAGTCAGATGACGTCGACGAGGTGCGCGCGCGGGTTGCGGACGTGTTCAAACCGCATCGGCTTACGCTGACCGGCGATTCGCGCGCGCTGCACGGCCGCATGCATCATGCGCGCTGGGGCAATCTGTCGCTGAATCTGCTCGACTACGGCGGCGAAGTGTCGATCGAACCGGGGCCGCTCGAGCACTTCTATCTGTTGCAGATTCCGCTGCGCGGCGACGCCGAGATCGAGTGCGGCGCGACGCGCTTCGTGTCGTCGCCCGACACCGCGTCGCTGCTGTCGCCGACGCTGCCGCTCCGGATGCGGTGGGGCGAGGCGTGTCCGCAAGTGATCCTGCGCATCGAGCGCGAGGTGATGGAGCGGCATGCGCAGCGGCATGTCGGCGATGACCGGCGCGTGCCGGTGGAGTTCGAGCCGGAATTCAGCCTGTCGTCGCAGCAGGGCGCGTGTCTCGCGCAAATGCTGCCGATGCTGGCCGACGCGATCGCGACGGACGGGCATCCGCTGCGCCATCCGCTCGCATTCGAGCAACTCGAATCGACGCTGCTCAACCTGTTGCTGTACGGCCACCCGAACAGCGCACGCAACGGCACACGCCCCGCGCCGGCGCCGCTCGCGCCGTTCTATGTGCGGCGCGTCGAGGAATACGTCCGTGCGCATCTCGACGAGCCGTTGACGATCGAACGGCTGGCCGAACTCGCGGGCGTCAGCCCGAGCACGCTGTTCGCCGGATTCCGCAATCGCCACGGCATCACGCCGATGGGATTCGTGCGCCAGTTGCGGCTGCAACATGTGCGCGACGAACTGCTCGACGACGCGACACCGGGGCTCGCATCGGTGACGGACGTCGCGCTGAAATGGGGCTTCGCGCACCTCGGGCGGTTCGCGATCGACTACAAGCGCGCGTTCGGGGAATCGCCGTCGGCCACGCTCCGGATGCGGCGTGCGCGGTGCTGACGGGAGGGCAGCCACAACGCAGGCTCACTTTTTGAAGTCTGGCACACGCGTGAAGCGCGCGCTTGACGCATGTCATGAACGCGGGCGATGCCACTGCGCCGCGTAGGGGCACGCTCCCGTCTCGCGCCTCACCGCGCTAGGATGAATGACGTCATCCTCGATTGCCGGAGACGCACATGAAAATCAGCGAGCCGATGCGAGCCCCGTCGGCGCCCGATACGTCACCGCTGCTGCAGCTTGGCCTGCGGCCGTTCTATCTGACCGGCGCGCTGTTCGCGAGCGTCGCCGTCGTCTTGTGGCTTGCGGCCTGGCACGGCGTGCCTGTCGCCGGGCGTGCCGGTCCGATGACCGGGCTCATGTGGCATGTGCACGAGATGATCTTCGGCTTCGTCGCCGCGATCGTCGTCGGCTTCTTGCTGACCGCCACGCGGGCCTGGACTTCGCGCGAGACGCTGCGCGGCCCGGCGCTCGCGGCGCTGTGGCTGCTTTGGCTGGCCGGACGCGTGCTCGTCTGGTCGGGGCCGCCGATGCTCGCGGCCGTCGTCGATTCGTTGTTCTTGCCGGTGACGGCCATCGTGTTGTTGCGCGTGCTCATTTCGGCGAAGAACCGTCACAACGTGTTCCTGCCGGTCGCGCTGCTGCTGTTCGGCGCGCTGAATGCGCTGTTCCATGTATCGGTGACGACGGGTCGGGCCGATCTCGCGTTGCGTGCGGCCTACGCGGCGACGGGGCTGGTCGTGTTCTTCGTCGCGGTGATCACCGGACGCATCGTGCCGATGTTCACGATGAATGCGATACCCGGCTTCAAGATTCACCGCTTCAGGATCGTGGACGCGCTCGCGGCCCCCGCGGTCGCGCTGACGTTGTTCGCGGACGCGCTCGGCGCACCCGATACGCTGTTGGTCGTCGCTGCGCTCGCGACCGCCGTGCTGCACGCGTGGCGCCTTGCCGGATGGCATTCATGGCGCGTCGGCAAGCGGCCTATCGTGTGGATCCTGCACGTGTCCTGTCTGTGGATTCCGGTCGGCTTCGTGCTGCTCGCGCTGTCGTTCGCTGGCGCGGTCGCGCACTCGCTCGCCGTGCATGCGTTGACCGTCGGCGCGATCGGCGGCGCGATCATCGCGATGATCACGCGCACGGCGCTCGGCCACACGGGACGCATGCTCGTCGCGGGCCCGTGGGAGCAGCTGTGTTACTGGCTGGTGATCGGTGCGGCAGTCATTCGCGTGTTTGGTCCGCTCTTGCCGGGTGTGCCGTACACGGTCTGGCTCGATGCGTCGGGCGCGTGCTGGATCGTCGCATTCGCGGCGTACGCGATTCACTACGCGCCGTTCCTGATGTCGCCGCGTGCGGACGGTCGCCAGGATTGACGCTCGCGCGTCGTCGGATCGCTGCAGGAAGCGTCGGGCGCAACATCACAGCCGCCTTGCGCGCCCGGCACGGCGTCATGAGACGTCGACCGTTGCCGGTCTGATAAGCGATGGTTCGGAGAATGCGTCGCGCCGGCAAGCATCGCGGCTTGCCGGCGGTATCGCGCAACGAGACCGGTTACTGCAGCCGATCTCGTTGCGCGTATTTCAGAAATGCACGACGGTCCGGATGGACTCGCCGTTGTGCATCAAGTCGAATGCCTCGTTGATGCCGGTGAGCGGCTTCGTGTGCGTGACGAACGGTGCCAACTGAATCGTGCCGGCCATCGCTTCCTCGACCATGCCCGGCAGTTCGGAGCGGCCCTTCACGCCGCCGAATGCCGTACCCAGCCAGCGGCGACCGGTGACGAGCTGGAACGGGCGCGTGGAGATTTCCTGGCCGGCGCCCGCGACGCCGATGATGACGGACTGACCCCAGCCGCGGTGCGCGCATTCAAGCGCGGCGCGCATCACGTTGACGTTGCCGATGCACTCGAAGCTGTGGTCGACGCCCCAGCCGGTCATTTCGACGATAACTTGCTGGATGGGCTTTTCGTGATCCTTCGGATTGACGCAGTCGGTTGCGCCGAACACGCGCGCAAGGTCGAACTTGCCGGGGTTGGTGTCGATCGCGATGATGCGGCCGGCCTTCGCGAGCTTGGCGCCCTGAATCACCGCGAGGCCGATGCCGCCGAGACCGAATACGGCCACCGTATCGCCTTCCTGCACCTTCGCGGTGTTCTTGACCGCGCCGAGGCCGGTCGTGACACCGCAGCCCAGCAGGCAGACCTGCTCGGGGTTCGCGTCCGGGTTGATCTTCGCGAGGGAGACTTCGGCGACGACCGTGTATTCGCTGAACGTCGAGCAGCCCATGTAGTGATAGATCGGCTGGCCGTTGTAGCTGAAACGCGTGGTGCCGTCGGGCATCACGCCCTTGCCCTGGGTGGCGCGCACCGACACGCACAGATTGGTCTTGCCGCTCTTGCAGAACAGGCACTCGCCGCATTCGGCGGTGTACAGCGGAATGACGTGGTCGCCGGGTTTCACGCTCGTCACGCCTTCGCCGACTTCCACAACGATGCCGGCGCCTTCATGGCCCAGCACGGCCGGAAAGATGCCTTCCGGATCGTCGCCCGACAACGTGAAGGCATCGGTGTGACAGACTCCGGTATGGGTGATCTTGATGAGCACTTCGCCCTTGCGGGGCGGTTCGACGTCGATTTCGACGATCTGGAGCGGCTTACCCGCCTCGAACGCAACTGCAGCACGTGATTTCATGGCAATCCTTTAAAAAATCATCGAATGGATCGAAAGGTCGACGATTCCGCACCGGTCAGCGCAAGTAGGACCGAACGAGGGTCACGATATCGTCGATCGACCCGGAAGCGGGGCGCGATGCGTCCGCGAGCTGGGTGAATTCCTCGCGCAAATGGCTTTCGAGCACGCCGGCCATCACGCCATTGATCGCGCCGCGAATGGCAGCCAGTTGCTGAAGTATCGGGCCACAGTCCGCGCCCTCCTCAAGCGCTTGCTCGAGCGCATTCAGTTGCCCGCGAACACGGCGCACGCGGGTCAGGACGCGTTTCTTTTCTTCGGGGGAATGCGGCATGGGATCTGTGGGTTTCCGGATACTGGGGGGCAGTATAGAACAATGTGGCGCGGAGGTATACGGAATCGCTGCCGGGCACACCGTCAGATCAGCAGCGTGAGCGGGCGGGACAGCGCAAGATCCTCGTTGCGCGCCGACCGCGCATGCCGGCGGATCATCGGCAGCAGGCGGTCGATGAAGCAGCGCGCGGCGCCGCTCAGCGTGCTGCCGCGGCGCGTGACGATACCGAGTTCGCTCGGCTCGTCGCTCGACCGGGGATATGTCACGGGGGCAGCTGATCTGTCGTCGACGTCGAAGCAACTGATGGTGCATGCGGGGATTCGGCACGAGTTCTGACCGGATCGGAATCGAAGACGGGACGGGCTGCCCGCTTGACATCACCCGCTCGCACAATCGGCGGATCCCGGCAACGTCAGCGACCATGCGCCGTACGGCAACCTGTCGTGGAAGTTCTGAGCGGGGAGGGGCGGCCATTTACGACGACACGTGAATGCGTGAACGGCCGGCCGGAGCGCGACGTCGACGCAGCGCGCTCCGTGCGTCAATCCCGCGCCACCCCCGTCGATTCCCGCACCACGAGCTCCGGCGCCCCGATCGTATGCACGGCGGCAGCCGGCTCGACGCCGTCGATCATGTCGAGCGTCAGCGCGATCGCCCGCGCGGCGATCTGCGACGTCGGAAACCGCACCGTCGTCAGCGCGGGGCGGAACTGGTGGGCGAGCTGGATATCGGTCATGCCGACCACCGACAGATCGGCAGGCACGCGCAGCCCAAGATCGGCGGCTGCCTGCATCGCGCCGATCGCCATCAGGTCATTGGTGGCGAACAGCGCGGTGAGGCCCGGCTTCGCCCGCAGCAGCGCGGCGGCCGCTTCGTAGCCACCTTCGATCGAATCGTGAACCGACACCGTCGTCAGCGCCTCCGCCGGATGGCCGCATGCCGCGAGTTCGTCGGCGAACCCGCGCAAGCGCACCGACTGCGGACCGCCCGAGCCCTTGCCGACGAGCGCGCCGAACGCGCGATGCCGCAACCCGGACAGATGCGCGGCTGCCAGCGCGCCCGCCGCCGCGAAATCGACGGTGACGCACGGCAGCGTGCGTGACGCATGCACGTGCTCCCACATGCACAGCACGATTGACGCGCCGTGGCGTGCGATGTCGGCGAGTTCGGCTTCCGCGAGGTCGGTGTTCATCACGATTGCGCCGGCGGCAAGCGTGCCGGCGATCCGCTCGAGGTAGTTGCGCGTGATCGCCGGATCGTCGTCGGTATTCGACACCAGCAGGTAATGGCCGCGCTTGCGCGCCTCGCGCTCGGCGGCCAGCACGAATTCCGGATAGAACGGGTTCGTGATGTTCGACAGCATCAACGCAAGCGTGGACGTGCGGCCCTCGGCCAGTGCCCGCGCGGTCAGGTTAGGCCGATAGCCGAGCTCGCGGATCGCCGCCATTACGCGCTCGACGGTCGCCGGCTTCACCTTCTGCGGATTGCGCAGCACGTTCGAGACGGTCGCCGCGGTGACGTTCGCGCGCCGCGCGACTTGCGCGAGTGTCACCATGCACGGCCTCGGGCCGGGCGGGCAACGCTGCACGAGGGAAGGGAAGCGAGGGAGTGTCTGCTCATATTCTGGGAGTGCGTCCCACAAGTTGCACAAGGACAAGCGATACGCTAATTTCTCGACACATCAGATCAAGGAGACGACATGGTACGGCGAACAGGGCGAATTGCACCACCGGAATTTAAGCGGTTAAATTTCTCGTCCCGAAGCGCCTGACCAGGAAAGGAGAGCGCGATGACCGCCATTTCATTGAAGGACGTCTCGAAGCGCTACGGCGACCATGCGCCGGTGCTGCGCGACGTGAACCTCGAGATCGCATCGCACGAGTTCTGCGTGTTTCTCGGTCCGTCGGGTTGTGGCAAGTCCACGCTGTTGCGGATGATCGCCGGGCTCGAGGACGTGACCGAAGGCGAGTTGCGGATCGGCGGCGCGCGCATGAACGACACGCCGCCCGCCGAGCGCGGTGTCGCGATGGTGTTCCAGAGCTATGCGCTGTTTCCGCACATGACCGTGTTCGACAACATCGGTTTCGGCCTGCGCATCGCCGGCACGCCGAACGACGAGATCCGGCGCCGCGTGACCGAGGCCGCGCGTGTCCTGCAACTCGATGCGCTGCTCGATCGCAAGCCGAAGGCGTTGTCCGGCGGCCAGCGGCAGCGCGTCGCGATCGGCCGCGCGATCGTGCGCGAGCCGCGCGTGTTCCTGTTCGACGAGCCGCTGTCGAATCTCGACGCGACGCTGCGCGGCCAGACGCGCGTCGAAATCGCCCGCCTGCATGCACGCTTCACGCAATCGAGTTCCGTCTACGTGACGCATGACCAGATCGAGGCGATGACGCTTGCCGACCGGATCGTGCTGCTGCACGCGGGCGACGACGTCGCACGCTTCGGCAGCATCGCGCAGGCCGGCGCGCCGCTCGAGCTGTATCACCGGCCGGCCAACCGTTTCGTCGCGGGCTTTATCGGCTCGCCGCGGATGAACTTCCTGCCGGCGGTCGTCGAGGCGGCCGATGCGCATGGCTGCCGGCTGCGGCTCGAGGGCACCGGCGAAACACTGACGCTGCGCGATCGCCCGCTGCCGCGCCACATCGGCAGCGGCGCGCGCGTGACGCTCGGGATTCGTCCCGAGCATCTGACGGTCGCCGCGTCGGACGATGCCGACCCGCCCACGATCGTCCGCGACATCGCGCTCGTCGAGCAACTCGGCGAAGCCGCCTACGTGCATCTCGACCAGCCCGGCGGCATGCCACTGCTCGCGAAACTGCCCGGCCAGGCCGCGTTGCGGCGTGGCGAGCGGCATGCGTTCCACGTGCCATCGTCGCGCTGTCACCTGTTCGACGAGGCCGGCATCGCGTTGCCGGCCATCCACGCCGAAGCGGCGTTCGCATAGCGGCGCAATGCCGACCCGCCGCGCGCGACGCGGCACCTATCACACCAATACCAGGAGACAACGATGAAACTTCGTGCGAGCCGACTGCTGCTTGCCCTGACGACTGCCGCCGCGCTCGCGGCGGGGACGGCCGACGCGGGCACGCTCAAGGTGAACGTCGCCGCGCGCGGCAACCAGCGCGCGACGTGGCAAGCCGTGTTCGACCAGTTCCACAAGGCGAATCCGGACGTCGACCTGAAGGTCAGCTACGTCGGCGAGGAGGCGTACAAGGTGCAGATGTCCGGCTGGCTCGCGACCGATCCGCCCGACGTGCTGAGCTGGAACAACGGCGAGCGGCTCGCGTATTTCGCGAAGCGCGGGCTGATCGAGGACCTGAGCGCGGACTGGCAGAAGAACGGCTGGAACGACACGTATGCGGCCGTCAAGCAGTCGTCGACCTACGGCGGCAAGCTTTACAGTTTGCCGCTCGGCTATGACGCGTATGGCCTCTTCTACCGCAAGGACCTGTTCGAAAAGGCCGGCATTCACGGTGAGCCGGCCGATTGGGCTCAGTTTCTGGATGCGTGCCGCAAGCTGAAGGCGGCCGGTATCGCGCCGATCGCGGTGGCCGCGCGCGATGCGTGGACGCTGGCCGCGTGGTTCGACTACCTCGACTTGCGGATCAACGGCTACGCATTCCACCAGAAGCTGATGGCCGGCGACGTCGCCTATACCGATCCGCGCGTGCGGGCCGTGTACGCGGCATGGAAGAAGCTGATCGACGACAAGTATTTCATCGACAACGCCCTGTCCTACGACGTCGATTCGCTGAGCCCGCTGATCGTCAACGGCCAGGCCGCGATGACGCTGATGGGCACCTGGTATTCGGCGGGTCTCTTGAGCGCGACGCGCAACCCGATCAGTTTCTTCCGCTTCCCGGTGATCGACGCGTCGGTGCCGCTTGCCGAGGACGGCCCGGTCAACGTGATGATCGTGCCGGCGAAGGCGCGCAACAAGGCGGATGCGCGTCGCCTGCTCGCGTTCATGGGGCAACCGGCGGTCAACGGTGAGTTCGCGAAGGGGATGGGGCAACTGCCGTCGAACAACAAGGCGCCCGAGCCGCAGGACCCGATCTCGAAGATCGGCTTCCGCACGCTCGCGACCACGCCGGGCGGCATCGCGCAGTTCTACGACCGCGACATGACGAAGGAAATGGCGGACGAGGGGATGAAGGCGATGCAGCAGTTCCTGTCCGACCCGACGCAGCTCGATGCGATCCTGCAGCGCCTCGAGCAGACCCGCAAGCGCATCTACCGCAAGTAACGCGCCGCGCGGCCGGGCCGGCCACGCCGGCCCGGTGCGTCGTTGCCGCCGTCGCGTCCGTTTCGTCAGTTACGTCCGTCTCGTCGAAGGTAATCTCATGTCAACCAGCCTGTCCGAAAGCACCGCACGCCGCGCAGCCGGCCCGCGGCGGCATGCGCGTGCGTCGCTGGCGCGCCGCCGCAACCGCGCGGCCCTGCTGTTCGTGCTGCCGGGTTTCGCGCTCTTCACCGTGTTCGTGCTGTATCCGATCGTCAGCAGCATCTGGCTGAGCTTCCATCACTGGGACGGGATGACGCCGATGACGTACGCGGGGCTCGACAACTACCGCGAGCTGCTGCAGTCCGACACGTTCTACGTCGCGCTGAAGAACAACGTGCTGTGGCTCGTGCTGTTCCTCGCCGCACCGCCGCTCGGCCTTGCGCTCGCGCTGTACCTGAACCAGAACGTGTTCGGGATCCGGCTCGTGAAGTCGCTGTTCTTCGCGCCGTTCGTGTTGCCGGGCGTCGTCGTCGGCCTGGTGTTCTCGTGGTTCTACGACCCGACGTTCGGGCTGCTGAAGCTGATCGTCGGGCACGGGATCCCGGTGCTCGGCGATCCGCGTTATGCGACCTTCGGCGTGATTGCCGCCGCGCTGTGGCCGCAGATTCCGTTCTGCATGATCCTCTATCTGACCGGGCTCACGGGCATCAACGGCGAGATCGTCGAGGCGGCGCGAATGGAGGGCGCGCGCGGCTTCACGCTGCTGTGGCACGTGATCCTGCCGCAGTTGCGGCCCGCGACCTTCATGGCGGTGGTGCTGACCGTGATCGGCGCGCTGCGCAGCTTCGACCTGATCTCCGTGATGACGGGCGGCGGCCCGTTCGACAGTTCCACCGTGCTCGCGTACTTCATGGTCGACCAGGCGATCAAGTACTACCGCGAAGGCTATTCGGCCGCGATCGCGGTCGTGCTGTTCGCGATCATGCTCGTCTATATCGTGTGGCAGCTACGCAAGCTGGTGCGCGTCGAATCATAAGGATCACGAAAATGTATCCGATGCCCGTGTCCCGCTGGGGACGTCCCGCCCGCTGGCTGTACCGGCTGTCGCTGCCGTGCGCGCTCGCGCTGTGGCTCGTGCCGCTGCTCGCGGTGCTCGTCACGTCGGTCCGCTCGACCGACGAGATCATGGCCGGTCATTACTGGGACTGGCCGAAGCAGTTCGCGCTGCTCGACAACTACGGCACCGCGCTCACGCAGACGCCGATGCTGCATTACTTCTCGAACAGCATCCTGATCACGGTGCCGTCCGTCGCCGCATCGATCCTGCTCGCGTCGCTCGCGGGGCACGCGCTCGCGAACTACCGGTTCCGCGGCAATCTCGTGCTGCTCGGGCTGTTCGTCGCCGGCAACTTCGTGCCGATCCAGATCCTGATGATCCCGGTGCGACAGATCATGCTCGGCGTCGGCCTCTACAACACCGTGTGGGCGCTCGTGCTGTTTCATACGGCGTTCCAGACCGGCTTCTGCACGCTGTTCCTGCGCAACTTCATCCGCGAGCTGCCGTTCGAGCTGATCGAGGCCGCGCGCGTCGAAGGCGCTTCCGAATGGGCGATCTACTGGCGCGTCGTGCTGCCGCTCGTGCGGCCTGCGCTCGCCGCACTCGCGATCCTCGTGTTCACGTTCGTGTGGAACGACTACTTCTGGGCGCTGTGCCTCACGCAAGGCGACGACGCCGCGCCGATCACGGTCGGCGTCGCCGCGCTCAAGGGGCAGTGGACGACCGCCTGGAACATCGTGTCGGCCGGCTCGGTGCTCGCCGCGCTGCCGTCGGTGCTGATGTTCTTCGCGATGCAGAAGCACTTCGTCGCGGGGCTCACGTTCGGCGCGACGAAAGGCTGATCCGTCACATCCATTTTCTTCTGCAAGGAACCCACGATGCACCTCGGCGTTTGCTACTACCCCGAACACTGGCCGCGCGAACAATGGGCCCGCGATGCGCGGCGGATGGCCGAACTGGGCCTGACCCGCGTGCGGATCGCCGAATTCGCGTGGAGCCGGATGGAGCCGGAGCCGGGCCGCTACGACTGGGCGTGGCTCGACGAAGCGATCGACACGCTCGCCAGCCAGCAGCTGAAGATCGTGCTCGGCACGCCGACCGCCGCGCCGCCGAAGTGGCTCGTCGATCGCCATCCGGAGATCCTGCCCGTCGGCGCGGACGGCGCGGTGTGGCAGTTCGGTTCGCGCCGCCATTACGACATCGCGAGCCCCGTGTATCGCGAGCACTGCGTGCGCATCGCGGACGCGATGGCACGACGCTACGGTGCGCATCCGGCGGTCATCGCATGGCAGACCGACAACGAGCTCGGCTGTCACAACACGCTGCCGAGCTATACGCGCGCGGCGCTCGAAGGCTTTCGCGCGTGGCTCGCGGTGCGCTACGGCGACATCGGCGCGCTGAACCGCGCGTGGGGCAACGTATTCTGGAGCATGGAGTATCGCGGTTTCGACGAGATCGAACTGCCGCGCCATACGCCGACCGATGCGAATCCCGCGCATCTGCTCGACTTCCGCCGCTATCAGTCGGACGAGGTCGCGCGGTTCCACGCCGTGCAGGTCGATGCGATCCGTCCGCACGCGCCAGGCCGCGACGTGCTGCACAACTTCATGGGCTTTTTTACCGAGTTCGATCACTATGCGTTCGCGCGTGGTGGCCTCGACGTCGCCGCGTGGGACAGCTACCCGGTGCCGCGTACCGAAGTGCTGCCGCTCGACGAAGCGGACAAGCGACGCTGGGCACGTACTGGGCACCCGGACGTGTCGGCGTTCTCGCATGACCTGTATCGCGGCGTCGGCAACGGGCGGATGTGGGTGTTGGAGCAACAGGCGGGGCCCGTGAACTGGGGGCCGTACAACCCGGTGCCGCATGCCGGCGCGGTGCGGCTGTGGACGTGGGAAGCGTTCGCGCATGGCGCGGAACTCGTGTCGTATTTCCGCTGGCGACAGTATCCGCATGCACAGGAGCAACTGCACTCGGGGCTGAATGCGCCGGACGACCAGTTGTCGCCCGGCGGCCGCGAAGTGGCGCGCGTCGCACGCGAACTGGCCGCGCTGGATATCGGGCTCGTCACCGGCACGCACGAGCCCGCACGCGTCGCGCTGCTGTTCGATTACGCGGCCGACTGGATGATCCGGATCCAGCCGCACGGCGCCGACTTCGACTACCAGCAGCACGCGTTCGACTGGTATCGCGCGTTGCGCGAACTGGGGCTCGACGTCGACATCGTCGCGGCCGACGCCGACGTGTCGCGTTATGCACTCGTCGTCGCGCCGACGCTGCCGGTTGTGCCGGATCGTGTCGTCGAGCAGGCGGCGTGCGGAGACGCGCACTGGCTGTTCGGGCCGCGCACGGGCTCGCGCACGGCGGAATTCGCAATCGCGCCGGGCCTCGCACCTGGCAAGCTGCGCAACGTGCTGCCGGTGCGAATCGGCCAGGTCGAGTCGCTGCGGCCGTCGCTCACACCGCGCGTCGCGTTCGACGGCGTCGATGGCCATGCGCTGAAATGGCGCGATCACGTCGATATGGAATCGGCGACCGGCATCGACGTGCTTGCTGCCTGCGACGACGGCGTGCCCGCGCTCGTGCGGCGCGACCGCGTGACGATGGCGACCGCCTGCTTCGACCACGCGCTGTTGCGTGCGATCGTCGCCCGCTGCGCGCGCGACGCCGGACTGCCGGTCCGCGCGTTGCCGGATGGCGTGCGCTTGCGCCGGCGCGGGCGTCTCGTGTTCGCGCTCAACTATGGCGACGCGCCATGCACGCTGCCGGCGCCGGACCGTGCGCGCTTCGTGCTCGGCGGCCCCGAACTCGGCGCGGTCGACGTCGCCGCGTGGGTCGAGCCGGACTGACGCGATGCAGTCGCCGCGGTCGCTACGGTCGCATTTCGCGCGCCTCGCCGGGATCGCGCATTTCTTGCCGCTGTCCGCCGCCGCGCTGATGCTCGGCGTCGCGATGTCCTTTACGGCGCCGTACCTGTCGCTGTTCGGCGTGGAGGCGGCGGGGATGTCGCCGTTTCTCGCGGGCATCTTCATGACGCTGATCGCGGCGAGCGGTGTCGTCGCGAGCACGTGGGCCGGGCGCTGGTCGGATCGCCGCGACCGGCACAGGCCGTTGCTCGTGGTGTCGCTCGCGGCGGCCGCGCTCGGTTTCGCGCTGCTGTGCGTGCTGCGCGCGCACGGGCCGGTGATCGCGGCCGGCACGATCCTGCTCGGTGTGGGGGCGGTGTCGCTGTCGCAGATCTTCGCGTTCGCACGCGCGGTGCTCCCGGTCGACGACGATGCGCAGCGCGATCTCGCGTCGGCGGCGCTGCGCACGATGCTGTCGGTTGCATGGGTGTTCGGTCCCGCGCTCGGCGCGCTGATCCTCGCGCAGACGGGTTTTGTCGGGCTTTTTCTCGCTGCTTCAGTGGGCTTCGTCGCATGCGCGGCGATCATCGCGCGGATTCCGGAGCCCGCGCGGCGGCCGGCGGCGGGTCATGTGCGCGCAGTGGACCATGCTGCGCCGCTGTCCGCCGAGGCACCGGCGGAGATCGTCGTCGCACCGCGCGCAAGCGTGCGGCGCACCCTCGTCGCGCTCACGCTAATGGGGCTCGCGGCGAACGCGACGATGATCGTGCTGCCGCTGTACATCGTGCGCGGGCTCGGCGGATCGCCGGGCAACGTGTCTGCCGCGCTGGGTCTCGCCGCGTTGCTCGAGATCCCGATGATGCTTTGGCTCGGCATCCGGTCGACGCGGCTCGACAAGGCGCGCTGGCTGACAGCGTGTGCGGCCGTGCATGCGGCGTATTTCATCGGACTCGCGGCGGTGACGCGGGTGGACATGATCCTGCCGCTACAACTGCTGAGCGCTTGCGTGGTCGCGATTACGTCGTGCCTCGGCATGACGCGCGTGTGCGACCTGATGCCGACGCGTCCCGGCACCGCGACCGCGATGTTCTTCAGCACCGCGCGCGTCGGCTCGATCGCATCGGGCGTGCTGTCGGGCGCGTGCGTCGACCTGTTCGGTTATCGCGCGACGTGCGCGGGGTGCTGCGTGCTCGCGCTCGGCGCATTCGCGCTGCTCGCGCGGGACGCGCACGGCGAACGGGGCGGTGCGAGTGGCGCAGGCGGCGCGACGGCATCTGCCCGAGGCCGCTTCGATGCACCGCACTGACGCGGGATGCGTCGGTGCGGTGATGCGGTGACGACGCGAATGCGTCAGCGTTGGCGATACGCGTCGAGCGACGACAGCGCGTTGCCGTGGAAGTCGAACAACGTGTTGTTGTCCCATTGATCGCCGGCACCGAGCTTCCAGCCGACACCCGGCGTCGGGATCCATTCCGGTTCCCACCAGAACACGCCCTTGCCGCGATTGCCCGGCACGCCCTTCACGATATCGACGACCGCCGCGAGGAACTGCGCCTGGCCGGCCGGCGACGGCGGGAACGCGGTCGAGCCGGTGTTCGTCATCGCGTTCGGTTCCGAGTCGCCGTCGCTGGTGGTCCATGGATACGCGGTCTCGACGACGATCAGTTCCTTGTCGTATCGGACCGCGAGGTCATTCGCGTTGTTGCGCAGGTCGTCGAGCGAGCCTTGCCACTGCGGGTAGTACGACAGGCCGATCACGTCGAACGCGACACCGCGCTGCGTCGCGCTGTCGAACCACCAGCGGCTTTTCGCGTTGTCGCCGCCGCTGTCAATGTGCAGCATCACCTTGATGCGCGGATCGACGGCCTTCACCGCATCGCGGCCCGTCTTCAGCAGCTGCGCGAGGTTGTCCCACTGGTCGTAGCGGCCGAGCGGCCACAGCATGCCGCCCGTGATCTCGTTGCCGATCTGCACCCACTCCGGCCGCACGCCGACGCGCTGCAGTTGGCGCAGCACGTCGGTCGTATAGGCCGACAGCAACGCACACGTTTCGGCGAGATTCTTGCCGGCCCACGCATGCGGCGGGTATTGCTTGCCGGGGTCGGCCCACCAGTCGCTGTAGTGGAAATCGATCAGGATACGCATCCCGAGCGCGGCCGCGCGTTTCGCGAGTGCGACGACATGGGCCGCGTTGTTGTAGCCGGCCGCATCACTCTGGTTGGCCGGGAAGAATGCCGGATTGCCGGGATCGTTCCATACCTTGATGCGGATCGAGTCGACGCCGTGCGCGTGCAGGATCTTCAGGCAGTCGGTCGGGCGGCCGTGGTCGAAGTACCGCGCGCCGTGCGCTTCGAGCTCCGGCAGCGTCGACACGTCGGCGCCCATCGCGAACGGGATGCCACCCGCCGCGCGCGCGACGCCTTGCGCGACGGCCGGCAGCGTGCCGGCCAGGTCGACGCATGCGAGCGCCGCGGTCGAGACACTCCAGCGCAACATCGATCGTCTGTTCATCGTCATCCTCCAGTATCGGGCCCGGTCGATCGATCGCAGGATCGCGGGCTTCGTCGGTTTAAGCGCTTAAATTTCAGCCTCGATGCGAGGCCGGATCGAGCGTAGCGCAGCCGCCGACGCCGACGCAAAGAACGCGTGCGTTGCCTACTATCTGGCGACCGGCATGTCCGCTACCCGCGCACCCCGACCCGATATCGGGTCGTCTGGCGATAGGTGTTGCCCGGATGAAGGATGGTTTCGTCGCGCAGCGCATCCATGTTGACCTGGTTCGGATAGAACCCGGCTTCGACGCACAGCGCCGCATGTCGCACGCACGGCATGCCGCCGGCCACGCGCACGCCATCCAGATAATTGCCCGTATAGAGCTGCAACCCGCGCTGATCCGTCGACACGGCAAGTTCCCGACCGCTTTCCGGATCGTAGATCGACGCGACGGGCCGCACGTTGCGCTCATGGTCGCGCAGCACGTAGCAGTGGTCGAACCCGCGCCCGCGCGTGAGCTGCGCATGTGGCCAGTCGAGGCGAGCGCCGATCGGCGCGCTCTGCCGGAAATCGAACGCGCTGCCCGTCACGTCGGCGGTGCCGGTCGGGATCAGCGCATCGTCCACTTCGACGAACGCGTCGGCGTGGATCTGCAGCAGGTGGCCGCGCACGTCGCTACCCGCGCGTCCGCTCAGGTTGAAGTAGCTGTGATTCGTCAGGTTCAGCGGCGTCGGCGCGTCGGTCACACCCACGTAGTCGATCGTCAGCGTGCCGTCGTCGTCGAGCGTGTAGCGCACCTGCACGCTCACGTTGCCGGGGAAGCCCGCATCGCCTTCCGGCGAATCGAGCCGCAGCGTCAGTCCGCCGCGATCGTCGACCACGTCCCAGCGCGCGCGGTGAAAGCCGCTCGCGCCGCCGTGCAGCAGGTTGCCGTTCTCGTTGCGGTCGAGCGTGTAGTCGATGCCGTCGAGCGAGAAGCGCGCATTCGCGATCCGGTTCGCCCACCGGCCGACCGTCGCGCCGAGGTACGCACCCGATTCGACGTACTCGGCCGGCGTGTCGTGCGCCAGCACGATATCGGCGAAGCGCCCGGTGCGGTCGGGGGCGAGCCACGACACGACGGTCGCGCCGAGATCGCTGATGACGACACGCATGCCGTGCGCGTTGCGCAGCGTGTAACGCCGCACCGGATCGCCGCCGGGCAGCGCGCCCCACGGCTCGGACGGAATGCGGCCGACATCGGCTGACGGGCGGGAAGAGTCGGTATCGATATGCATGAGTGGGTTCGCTCGTGGGCGGTGAATTCAGTGAGCGGCCGCCGCGCGTTCCTGGTATTCGCGCGGGGTGCAGCCGAGTTCGCGGCGGAACACCGCGTACATGTATTGCAACGACGTGAAGCCGCAACGGATCGCGACTTCCGCGCTCGACGCATTGCGGCCCGCGAGCAGCGCCTGCGCCGCCTCGAGCTTGTGACGCAGGATTTCCTGGTGCACGGTGCGCTGCAGTTCGCGCCGGAAGTGCTCTTCGAGCAGCGAGCGCGACACGCCGACATAGTCGGCGACCTGTTCGGTCTTGATCCCCTGGCACGCGTACTGCCGGATGAAGTGCCGCGCGCGCATCACGTGCGGGCTTGCGAGCGGCTGGTGGCGCGTCGATTCGAGCACGTTGATGCCGACCGGCGGCACGAGGATGCGCTGCCCGGGAAACCTGGCGCCGCGCAGCATCCGGTGCAGCAGGTGCGCGGCGGTGCGGCCCATTTCCTCGGTGCCCTGGATCACCGACGACAACGGAATGCGCGTCAGCGTGCGCGTGAGCGGATCGTTGTCGATGCCGATGATCGCGACCTGTTCCGGCACCGCGATGCCGGCGAGCAGGCACGCCTGCAGCAGATGCCGCGCGCGCGCATCCGTGACAGCGATCACGCCGACGGGCTTCGGCAGCGCATGCAGCCAGCCGATCAGCTCCTCGATCGCGTGATTCCAGCCCGATGCGCTCGTCGACACCCCGCGGTAGATCGGCGCGTCGAGCCCATCCGCGCGGGCGAGCCGGTCGAACGCGAGCTCACGCTGCTGCGCCCAGCGGTTCTCCTGCGCGACCGGCAGGCTGTACATCGCGAAATGCGCGAGCCCCGCGCCGATCAGGTGCGTGTAGGCGAGCGACACGAGCTTCGGGTTGTCCGTCGCAATATATGGGACACCGTCCGGGTACTGCGCCGGATCCTCGTACGACGAGCCGACCGCGACGATCGGCAGCGGCGAGCCGGCGAGCGCGTCGGCGACGGCCGGATCGTCGAAGTCCGCGATGATGCCGTCGCCGTCGAAGCGTTCGATGCCGGCGAGCCGGCAGCGAAAGTCGTCTTCGAGGAACAGGTCCCACACGACGCGCGTCGTGTGCAGGTACTGGCCGATGCCGCTGATGATCTCGCGGTCGTAGACCTTGTTCGCGTTGAACAGCAGCGCGATGCGGTGCGGTGTCTGGGCGGAAGAGGCACGGGTCATGTCGGTCTCGGGGCGGGCGCCGCTCGGGCGTCGCGCCATTGTCTCCGGGGCGCGCGGGCGGTGCCGCGCGGTTCTCTGGTGTCCGGCGATTGTAGGACGGAACGCACGCTGCGCGCAGCGGCTGGCAAGAAACGTTAAGCGTGCTGCGCAATTTCGCAATTGCCGGCCGGCAGGCGCGCGGGCACGATCCAGCCAACCGGATTCGGCCGCGTGCGTCGTCGTCGCGACGCGCGTTGCGCTGCACCAAGACCCAGCACGGAGACGCCATGTCGTATTTCGAACACATTCCCGCGATTCGCTACGAAGGTCCGCAGTCGGACAACCCGCTGGCGTACCACTATTACGACCCCGAGAAGCGCGTGCTCGGCAAGACGCTCGCCGAGCATCTGCGGATTGCCGTGTGCTACTGGCACACCTTCGTATGGCCGGGGCACGACATCTTCGGGCAGGGCGCGTTCCAGCGGCCGTGGCAGCAGCCTGGCGACGCGCTCGAACGTGCGCGAATGAAGGCCGACGCGGCATTCGAGTTCTTCACGAAGCTCGGCACGCCTTTCTATACGTTCCACGACACCGACGTCGCACCGGAGGGCGACAGCCTGCGCGAGTACGCAGCCAATTTCGCGCGGATGGTCGACTATCTCGGCGAGCGCCAGCAGGCGAGCGGCGTGCGGCTGCTGTGGGGCACGGCGAACCTGTTCTCGCACCCGCGCTTCGCGGCGGGCGCCGCGACGAATCCGAACCCCGACGTGTTCGCGTGGGCCGCGACCCAGGTGTGCCACGCGCTCGACGCGACACACCGGCTCGGCGGCGAGAACTACGTGCTGTGGGGCGGCCGCGAAGGGTACGAGACGCTGCTCAATACCGACCTGAAGCGCGAGCGCGAGCAGTTCGCGCGTTTCCTGTCGATGGTCGTCGAGCACAAGCACCGGATCGGCTTCAAGGGTGCGCTGCTGATCGAGCCGAAACCGCAGGAGCCGACCAAGCACCAGTACGACTACGACGTCGCGACCGTGCACGGATTTCTGGTGCAGTACGGACTGCAGAACGAGATTCGCGTGAACATCGAGGCGAACCATGCGACGCTCGCCGGCCATTCGTTCCACCACGAGATCGCGAACGCGTTCGCACTCGGCGTGTTCGGCAGCGTCGACGCGAACCGCGGCGATCAGCAGAACGGCTGGGACACCGACCAGTTCCCGAACAGCGTCGAGGAACTGACGCTTGCGTTCTACGAGATCCTGCGTCACGGCGGCTTCACGACCGGCGGGATGAACTTCGACGCGAAGGTGCGGCGCCAGAGCGTCGATGCGGAAGACCTGTTCTACGGCCACGTCGGCGCGATCGACGTGCTCGCGCTCGCGCTCGAACGTGCGGCCGTACTGGTCGAGAACGACCGGCTCGACGCGCTGCGCCGGCAGCGCTACGCGCAGTGGGACGACGCGTTCGGCCGCAAGATCCTGTCGGGCGGCTATACGCTGCAGTCGCTCGCGGATGACGCGCTCGCGCGCGGCGTGGACCCGCGGCATGCGAGCGGCGCGCAGGAGCGGCTGGAGAACATCGTGAACCAGGCGATCTACGGCCTGCGCTGACGCCATGTATATCGGACTCGATCTCGGTACGTCGGGCGTGAAAGCGGTGTTGCTCGACCGCGACGGCGCGGTGCGGGCGAGCGCGAGTCGCCCGCTGACGGTGAGCCGGCCGCGGCCGCGCTGGTCCGAACAGGCGCCGCGCGACTGGTGGGACGCCGCGTGCGGCGCGCTGGCCGCGCTCGTCGATGAGGCACGCGCGGGCGGCATCGATCCGCGCGCCATCGACGCGCTGGGACTGACCGGGCAGATGCACGGCGCGACGCTGCTCGATGCGCAGGGCGACGTGCTGCGTCCCGCGATCCTGTGGAACGACGGCCGCGCGGATGCGGAGTGCGCGGAACTCGAGCGGCTCGCACCCGCGCTGCGCGCGGTGACAGGCAACGTCGCGATGCCGGGCTTCACCGCGCCGAAGCTGCTGTGGGTGTGCCGCCACGAGCCCGACGTGTTCGCGCGCATCGCACACGTGCTGCTGCCGAAGGATTACCTGCGCTACCGGCTGACCGGCGCGTTCGCGACCGATCCGTCGGATGCCGCCGGTACGCTCTGGCTCGACGTCGCGAAGCGCGACTACGACGACACGCTGCTCGCCGCGTGCGGGCTGTCGCGCACGCAGATGCCGGCCGTGTTCGAGGGCAACCGCGTTACGGGCACGCTGCTGCCGGGCGTCGCGCGCGCGCTCGGGCTGCGCGAGATTCCGGTGGTGGCCGGCGGCGGCGACAACGCGGCCGGCGCGGTGGGCGTCGGGATCGTGCGGCCCGGTGACGCGTTGCTGTCGCTCGGTACGTCGGGTGTCTATTTCGCGGTGTCGGACGGGTTTCGCGCGAACCCCGAATCGGCGGTGCACGGCTTTTGCCACGCGCTGCCCGATACATGGCATCTGATGTCGGTGATGCTGAACGCGGCCGGCTGCATCGACTTCACCGCGCAACTGGCCGGTTACGACGGCGTTGCGGCGCTGCTCGCCGATGCCGAGGCGAACGCGCGCGCCAGCCGCCCGTGGTTCCTGCCTTACCTGAGCGGCGAGCGCACGCCGCACAACGACGTGAATGCGAAGGGCGTCTTCTACGGGCTCACGCCTGATACGCAGCGCGCGGATCTCGCGAACGCAACGCTCGAAGGCGTCGGCTTCGCGTTGCTCGACGGCATCGATGCGCTGCATGCGGCCGGACTGGCGCCCGACGGCATCACGGTGATCGGCGGCGGCTCGCGCAGCGCGTACTGGACGCAGATGCTCGCCGACCTGAGCGGACGCGCGCTGACGTTGCGCGCGGGCGGCGAGGTCGGCCCGGCGCTCGGTGCCGCACGGCTCGCGCATCTCGCGCTCGAACCGGATGCGTCGCTCGACGATGTGTGCCCGCAGCCGCCGATCGTCGCGGTGCGCGAGCCCGATCCCGCGCGACACGCTTGGTATCGCGATGCGCGGCGGCCGACGTTTCGCGCGCTTTACCGTGCGCTCGAACCTGTGTTTGCGACGGGCGCGTGAGCGGCGCTTCGCCGGTGCGATCCCGTGCTGTGCAGTGACTCGATGCGGGCGGCGCATTCCCGCGGCCGCCCGGTGTTCGTGAGGTTGTCCAATAACAAGGAGTGGAGACATGAAATCCGTGACGCGCCGTACCGTATTGAGTTCCCTTGCCGGCGCAGCAGCGCTGGCGCTCTTCGCGCTCGGCGCTCCGCTCGCGCATGCGAGCAAGGACAAGCCCGAGATCGGCTTCTGCATCGACGACCTGCGCGTCGAGCGCTGGTCGCGCGATCGCGATTATTTCGTCGCGGCCGCGACGAAGCTCGGCGCGAAGGTGTCGGTGCAGTCGGCCGACGCGAGCGAGGAGCGACAGATTTCCCAGATAGAGAACCTGATTTCGCGCGGCGTCGACGTGATCGTGATCGTGCCGTTCAATTCGAAGACGCTCGGCAACGTCGTCGCCGAAGCGAGGAAGGCCGGCATCAAGGTCGTGTCGTACGACCGTCTGATCCTCGATGCGGACGTCGACGCGTACATTTCATTCGACAACGAGAAGGTCGGCGAACTGCAGGCGAAGGGCGTGTTCGACGCGAAGCCGAAGGGTAACTATTTCCTGCTCGGCGGCGCGCCGACCGACAACAACGCGAAGATGCTGCGCGAGGGCCAGTTGAAGGTGCTGAAGCCGGCGATCGATCGCGGCGACATCAAGGTCGTCGGCCAGCAGTGGGTGCCCGAATGGAGCGCATCGACCGCACTGCGCATCGTCGAGGATGCGCTCACCGCGAACAACAACCGGATCGACGCGATCGTCGCGTCGAACGACGGCACCGCGGGCGGCGCGATCCAGGCGCTCGCCGCGCAGCACCTGGCCGGCAAGGTGCCGGTGTCCGGGCAGGATGCGGACCTCGCGGCGGTCAGACGCGTGATCGCCGGCACGCAGACGATGACCGTCTACAAGCCGCTGAAGCTGATCGCGAGCGAAGCCGCGAAGCTTGCGGTCGATCTCGCGAAGGGCACGAAGCCCGCGTTCAACGCGCAGTACGACAACGGGAAGAAGAAGGTCGACACGGTGCTGCTGCAGCCCACGCTGCTGACCAAGCGCAACGTCGACGTCGTCGTGAAGGACGGCTTCTATACCCAGGCCCAGCTCGCGAGCCAATAACGGCACGACGGGCAGGATGCATGTGGCCGGCCAGGTGCGGCCGGCCGCGTGCTCACTGCGAGGCAATGAACGTATGACCGAACCCTTGCTGACGATGCGTGGCATCGTCAAGGCATTCGACGGCGTGAAGGCGCTCGACGGAATCGATCTGACCGTGCGCCCCGGCGAGTGCGTCGGGCTGTGCGGCGAGAACGGCGCCGGCAAGTCGACGCTGATGAAGGTGCTGTCGGGCGTCTACCCGCACGGCACGTGGGATGGCGAGATCCGCTGGGAAGGCGCGCCGCTCGTCGCGTCGGGCGTGCGCGACACCGAACGCGCGGGCATCGTGATCATCCACCAGGAACTGATGCTGGTGCCCGAGCTGTCGGTCGCCGAGAACATTTTCCTCGGCAACGAGATCACCCTGCCCGGCGGGCGCATGCACTACGCGGAGATGGTGCGGCGTTCCGAGGCGCTGCTGCGCGAGCTGCGGATCGACGCGATCAACGTCGCGCAGCCGGTGATGAACTACGGCGGAGGCCACCAGCAGCTGATCGAGATCGCGAAGGCGCTGAACAAGCGCGCGAAGCTGCTGATCCTCGACGAGCCGTCGTCGTCGCTGAGCGCCGCCGAGACGCGCATCCTGCTCGACATCGTGCGCGACCTGAAGCGCCGCGGCGTCGCGTGCGTGTACATCTCGCACAAGCTCGACGAAGTCGACGCGGTGTGCGACACCGTGACCGTGATCCGCGACGGCCGCCACGTCGCGACCGAGCCGATGCGCGGAATGACCACCGACCGGATCATCGCGATGATGGTTGGCCGCGAGATCCGCAACCTGTATCCGCGCGAGCCGCACGAGATCGGCGACGTCGTGCTGGACGCGCGCAACGTGACCTGTCACGACGTGGCGAACCCGCGCCGCAAGCGCGTCGACGACGTGTCGTTCAGCGTGCGGCGCGGCGAGATCCTCGGCGTCGCCGGGCTTGTCGGCGCCGGCCGCACCGAGCTGATGCAGGCGATCTTCGGCGCGTATCCGGGCGCGAGCACGGCGACCGTGCGGATGAACGGCCGGCCGCTCGCGATCCGCTCGCCGGCCGATGCGATTCGCGCGGGCATCGCGATGGTGCCCGAGGACCGCAAGCGTCACGGGATCGTGCCGCAGCTTGGCGTCGGCCACAACATCACGTTGTCGGTGCTGCGCCGTTTCGCCGCCCACGGGCGGATCGACGCGGCCGCCGAACTCGACGCGATCCGCACCGAGATGCAGCGTCTGTCGGTGCGCGCCGCGCATCCGTTCCTGCCGATCGCGAGCCTGTCCGGCGGCAACCAGCAGAAGGCCGTGCTCGCCAGGATGCTGCTGGCCGATCCGCAGGTGCTGATCCTCGACGAGCCGACGCGCGGCGTCGACGTCGGCGCGAAGGCGGAAATCTACCGGCTGATCTTTGCGCTCGCGAAACGCGGCGTCGCGCTGATCGTCGTGTCGTCCGAGCTGCCGGAAGTGCTCGGGCTCGCCGATCGTGTGCTCGTGATCGGCGAAGGCGAGCTGCGCGGCGATTTCGTCAATGACGGTCTCACGCAGGAACAGATCCTCGGCGCCGCGCTGAAATCCGCGCGGCAGCCGGCCGAACCCATTGCAGCGAGTGCCCCATGAATACCGAACTGTCTTCCTCCACCGCCGTGCCGCCGGACGCCGACGCGCGTCGCACGCATGGCCATCCGCTGCGCCAGGTCTTCGTGCGCTACAAGGTGCTCGCGCTGCTGTTCGCGGTCGCGGCGATCTGGGTGTTCTTCTCGGTGCTGACCGACGGTGCGTTCGTCACGCCGCGCAACGTGTCGAACCTGCTGCGGCAGATGTCGATCACCGGGATGCTCGCGTGCGGCATGGTGTTCGTGATCATCGCGGGCGAGATCGACCTGTCGGTCGGATCGCTGCTCGGGCTGCTCGGCGGTGTCGCGGCGATCCTCGACGTCAATCGCCACTGGCCCGTGGCCGCGACGGTGCCGGCCGTGCTCGCGCTCGGCGTGCTGGTCGGATTGTTCAACGGCTGGTGGTCGACCTACCGGCGCGTGCCGTCGTTCATCGTCGGGCTGGGCGGGATGCTCGCGTTCCGCGGCATCCTGCTCGGCGTGACGGGCGGCTCGACGATCGCGCCGGTGTCCGACGGCTTCGTGTTCATCGGGCAGGGCTATCTGCCGCGCGCGGCCGGCGACGGGCTCGCGGTCCTGCTGTTCGCGCTCGTCGCGCTGCTGGTCATCCGGCAGCGCGGTACGCGGCACCGCTACCGGCTTGCGGTCGCGCCGCTGTGGCAGGACGTCGCGAAAGTCGTCGGTGCCGGGGCTGTGCTGTTCGCGTTCGTCGCGACGCTCGATCGTTACGGCGGCATCCCCGTGCCCGTGCTGCTGCTGCTCGCGCTGCTCGGCGCGTTCTCGTGGATTGCGACGCAGACCGTGTTCGGCCGGCGCATCTATGCGGTGGGTTCGAACCTGGAAGCGACGCGGTTGTCGGGCGTCGACACCGATCGTGTGAAGCTCGCGATCTTCGCGCTGATGGGGCTGATGTGCGCGTTCGCGGGCATCGTCAACACCGCGCGGCTCGCGGCCGGCTCGCCGTCGGCCGGCACGATGGGCGAGCTCGACGCGATCGCCGCGTGCTTCATCGGCGGCACGTCGATGCGCGGCGGGTCGGGCACCGTCTATGGCGCGCTGATCGGCGCGCTCGTGATGGCGAGCCTCGACAACGGGATGTCGATGCTCGACGTCGACGCGTACTGGCAGATGATCGTCAAGGGTGGGGTGTTGGTGCTGGCGGTGTGGATCGACGTGGTGTCGCGTTCGAACCGGCGGTGACGGGCGGTGCGGGTGCGATCGCCGCTTGCGCAGGCGCCGGGCGGCGGCGCACGCCGTTCTACCCGGCACCCGCCTTGACGAAATCGACGAACGCGCGCAGCGGAGCCGGTACGAAACGCCGCCCCGGGTAATACAGATACGGGCCCGAGAACGGTCGCCACCATTCGCCGAGCACAGGCTCGAGCGCGCCGCTCGCGAGGTGCGGACGAAGCCAGTCTTCGAAAAGATGCACGATGCCGAGCCCGGCGCAGGCGGCGTCCACGACGAGATCGACGGCGCCGCCGATCTGCACGACGAGCGGGCCCGACGGCTCCACGCGGACCACTTCGCCGTCGCGCTCGTACTCCCACGCCGGCATCGCGCCGCTCGCGAACCGGCCGCGCAGGCACGCGTGATCGAGCAGATCGCGTGGATGCGCCGGACGGCCACGGCGCGCGAGATAGGCGGGCGCCGCAGCGGTGGCGAAGCGTTGCGTACGCGGGCCGATGGGCACGGCGATCATGTCTTGTTCGAGGCGCTCGTCGTAACGGATGCCCGCGTCGCAGCCGGCCGCGAGGATATCGACGAAGCTTTCGTCGGCCACGACCTCGAGCCGGATCTCCGGATACGCGTCGAGAAAGCGCGGGACGATGGACGGCAGCACGAGCCGCGCCGCGCTCATCGGCACATTGAGCTTCAGCGTGCCGACCGGTCGCTCGCGGAACGTGTTCACCACGTCGAGCGCCGCCTCCACCTCGCTCAGTGCCGGCGCGAGCCGCGCGAGCAGGCGCTCCCCGGCTTCGGTCGGCGACACGCTGCGCGTCGTGCGGTGCAGCAGCCGCACGCCGAGTTGCGCCTCCAGCCGGCGCACGGCTTCGCTGAGACCGGATGCGCTCGCGCCGACCATGCGCGCACCTTCGCGAAAGCCCTTCGCCCGTGCCACCGCCACGAACGCGTTCAGATCGCCCAGATCGACTTGCATTGTTCGCCTTTTCGTACAGGTCGTGCAGATTATGACCGGTTATCGCGCAGCGCGACACGGCGTAACCTGCGGCCACGCATTCGATACAGGAGCACGATCATGTCCCCCATTGTTCAGTCCGGCACGTATTCCGTCGCGGGTCGACGCGTTCACCGCATCGGCTATGGCGCGATGCAACTGGCCGGCCCCGGCGTGTTCGGTCCGCCGAAGGACCGCGACGCGGCGCTCGCCGTCTTGCGTGAAGCCGTCGCATCGGGCGTCGACCACATCGACACGAGCGACTTTTACGGCCCGCATGTGACGAACCAGCTGATTCGCGAAGCGTTGCATCCGTATCGAGACGACCTGCTGATCGTGACCAAGGTCGGCGCGAAGCGCGGCGACGACGGTTCCTGGCTGCCGGCGTTTTCCGGCGAAGCGCTCGCCGCAGCCGTGCAAGACAACCTGCGCAACCTCGGTCTCGACGTGCTCGACGTGGTCAACCTGCGGATCATGTTCGACACGCACGGCCCGGCAGAAGGCTCGATCGAGGCGCCGCTGTCCGCACTGGCCGAACTGCAGCGGCAGGGCCTCGTGCGGCACATCGGGCTGAGCAACGTCACGGCCGCGCAGATCGCCGAAGGGCGCCGGATCTGCGACATCGTCTGCGTGCAGAACCATTACAACCTGGCGCACCGGGACGACGACGATCTCGTCGATGCGCTCGCGGGCGACGGCATCGCCTACGTCCCGTACTTTCCGCTCGGCGGCTTCAATCCGCTGCAGTCGTCCACGCTCGACGCGATCGCGGTCCGGCTCGGTGCGACGCCGATGCAGACCGCGCTCGCGTGGCTGCTGCAGCGCGCGCCGAACATCCTGCTGATTCCGGGGACGTCGTCCGTCGCGCATCTGCGCGAGAATCTCGCCGCCGGTGGGTTGGTGTTGCCGGAGGACGCCGTGCGCGAACTCGACGGTGTCGCGTCCGTTCGCGGTTGAGGCTGGCGCGTGACTCAGCGCGCCTGACCCAACTGTTCGTCGATCGTCCGGGTCAGCGGTGACTGGACATCGCCGGTGTGCTTCGTCTGCACGGGCTCGATCAGCACGATCCAGCATTCGTTGTCGGCGACGGGGTTGTGCCGTTTGCCGCGCGGTACGACATGCATCGAGCCGGCGGGCAAGTCGACGGCGCGCCCGCCTTCATACTCGATCCTGAGGTGCCCGCGCACGACGAAGAACAGCTCGTCTTCGAGCGCATGGTCGTGCCACACGAGCTGGCCACGGACCTTTGCGACTTTCACGTACTGATCGTTGACCTGCGCGACGACCTTGGGCGACCAGTATTCGGACACATCCGCGAAAGCAGCCTCGAGGTCGAACGATTCGGCAAACGGAACGGCGGGGAGGGACATCGCGTCTCCAGATGCGGTTGCGTGTATGCGGGAAGCGCTACTTTTCCGATTATCGACGCGTCGGGAAAGCCGATTATATTGGCGCCGCCGCGGCGCTGCGAGCGCGCTACGACCGGTCGCGGTTGCGCGCGCGTGTCGCCCCCGTGATCACGGCGATGCCGAGCAGAATGACGGCCACGATCTCGATGATGTGCTGCGACACATGCAGCGTCGTCAATCCCCAGGCCACGCCGCCGATGAAAATGATCCATCCGGCCAGGTAGATAAGCAGGGTCATCGTTCTTCTCCTTGCGGTTCGAGTTCATCGCGCGGGCTGCTGTCGCGGGGCGGGCCGTCTTGTCCGGCGGCCGCATCGATGCTCGCAGTCCAGTGGATACCGTCGCGATGAGCAATGCACGTGCCCGCGCACGGCACGCGAATTGCTCCGGTGGCCGCTCGGCCGTTCGGCCGCTCGCACCGGTGGCGAGCGAAATCGATGCGTTGCCGCCGGCCCCGCGCGCGGCGGCACCGGCGGGCCGCCTTGTGCCGCAGCGGCGCGCTCGCCGTCAGGCCAGTACGGCGACGCCGTCGGCTGCCCGCACGCCGTGGCCGGCATCGAGCACGAACAACGGATTGATTTCGGCTTCGACGAGCCGCGCGCCGAGCTGGCGCGCCATCCGCGAGAACGCGACGAGCGCGTCGGCGAGCGCGTCGACGTCCGCCTTCGGACGGCCGCGATACCCGTCGAGCAACGGCCACGTGCGAAGCGCGCGGATCATGTCGAGCGCGTCGTCGCGCGACAGCGGCGCGTCATCCGGCAGCATCCGCAACACCGTGTCGTTGAATATCTCCGCGGTCACGCCGCCCATCCCGAGCAGGATCGCGATGCCGAGCGGGTCGCGATGCAGGCCGACGATCATCTCGACGCCGCCCGCAATCATTTCCTGCACGAGGAACGCGTCCGGCACGAACCCCGCGCCGGTCTCGACGTCGGCACGCATGCGTCCGAGCCGTTCGCCGATCGCATCGGCATGCACGCCGACCGCGACGCCGCCAATGTCGCTCTTGTGCGTGACGCGGTTCGACAGCAGTTTCAGCACCACGCGATCGCCGAGATGCCGTGCCGCCTGCTCGGCATCCGCTGCATTGCGCACGACGCGCTCGCGCACGGGCGTCACGCCGAAGCGTGCGAACAGCGCCTTCGCCTGCGCCTCGTCGAGCGGCCCGCGCGGCAGGTCCGGCACGTCGACGCCGGTTGCCGCGCCAACCGCATCGAGCGTGGGCGCGGCCGCCCGCGCGCGCCAGCGGCCGGCGTCCCGCATCGCGACCATCGCGCTCGCGACGCTCTCGGGCGACACGAACGCCGGCACGCCGAGCCGGTTCATCGCATGCGTGACGGCCGGCGCATGCGGGCTCACGAACGCGACCACCGGCTTGTCGGTGCCGGGCAACGCATCGCGCACGGCGCCGGCCATCAGCTCGGGCATGCCGATGCTCGACGAACCCGCGATCACGGCGACTGCGTCGTATGAAGGGCTGGCCGCGAGCGTCTCGATCGCGCGGCGCAGCAGCTCGGGCTGCAGGCCGGCGAGCGTCACGTCGATCGGATTGCGGTCGAGCACCGCGTGATCGCCGGACTGCAGCGCGCGTAGCGCGGCAGCCGTGTCCGCATCGGGCGCCGGCGTGTCGAAGCCGGCCAGCCCCAGGTTGTCGGCGACGAGCGTGCCCGCGCCGCCGGTCGACGTGAGAATCGCGACGCGCGTGCCGCGCAGCGTGCGGCCGGCCGCGAAGGCGTTCGGCATGTCGAGCAGATCGCCGAACGTCTGCGCGCGAATCACGCCCGCGTCGCGGAACAGCGCGTCGTACATCCGGTCCTCGCCGGCGAGCGCGCCGGTGTGCGAGACGGCCGAGCGCGCGCCGGACTCCGATCGTCCGATCTTGTACACGACGATCGGCTTGCCCGCACGCGCCGCGTGGCGCGCGGCCGCGCGAAATCGCGCGGGATCGCGCAGCCCTTCGAGGTACAGCGCGATCACGGAGGTTGCATCGTCGTCGATGAAGTAATCGATGAAGTCGCTCACGTCGAGATCGACTTCGTTGCTGGTCGACACGAGCTTCGACAGGCCGATGCCGCGATCGGCGGCGCGCGACAGCAGCGCACCCAGAATGCCGCCGCTCTGCGACACGACGCTCACGCCGCCGACGGCGAAGCCGTCGGTGTCCAGCGCGCCGCTCGCGGACAACGTGACGCGATCCGTGAGGTTGACGACGCCGATCGTGTTCGGCCCGAGCACCCGCATCGAGCCGGCCGCCTCTTTCAGTTGTGCCTGGCGGCGTGCGCCGGCTTCGCCGGTTTCGGCGTAGCCGCTCGCGAGCACGATCGCGGCGGCGGTCCCGCGTTTCGCAAGCGCTTCGACCGCGACGTGCGCGCGCTCGGCGCCGAGCAGCACGATGCCGACGTCGGGTGCGTGCGGCAGCGC
Source organism: Burkholderia sp. Bp9004 (assembly GCF_003858025.1). Taxonomy (NCBI): domain Bacteria; kingdom Pseudomonadati; phylum Pseudomonadota; class Betaproteobacteria; order Burkholderiales; family Burkholderiaceae; genus Burkholderia; species Burkholderia sp. Bp9004. The sequence continues at coordinate 163,499 of NZ_QTQD01000007.1, forward strand.
TTCGACGTCCTCGTAGCAGCGCAGGCCGGCAATCGACGGATAGCGCGGATTGACCGGGTAGATGTCTCCCCCGAACCCGTGTTTTTGCAAGTAGGCGATGGGTCGGCCGGCGGTCTTCGCGGGATCGGCGGACGCGCCGATGACGGCGACGCGGGCCGGCCGCATCAATTTTTCGATGGCGTTCATCGGAGGCTCCTGTCGGCGCTCAGCGCACGTTGTCGAGGAATGCGCGCACGGCATCGCGGTGCTCGCGGCTCGTGTAGCAGATCGCTTGCGCCTGGCTGCCTTGCGACAGCACCTGCGCGGCCGACAGTTCGTAGCTCTGGTTCAGGATCGCCTTGCCGAGCGCGAGCGCGGTGGGCGAGCCCTGGATCAGCTCGCTCGCCCACGCGGTGGCGTCGGCGAGCAGCGTGTCGGGCGCGCTGATCCGGTCGGCGATGCCCAGCGCGTGCGCCTCGCGTGCGTCGACCTTGCGGCCGCTGAAAATCAGGTCCTTGGCGGCCGCGAGCCCGACCCGCCGCGGCAGGAAATACAGGCCGCCGCCGTCGGGAATCAGTCCGCGCTTGATGTAGCTCCACACGAACGTCGCCGCTTCCGAGGCGATCACGAAATCGCACGACAGCGCCATGTCGGCGCCGAGCCCGGCCGCGGCACCATTGACGGCCGCGATCGTCGGCTTCGGCATCGCATGCAGCAGCGTGACCGCATGGTGGACGCGCTGCTGGCGAGACCAGCCGTTGAACGCGACCTCGTCGGCCGGCGCGTCCATGCGCTGCGCCATGCCGGTGATGTCGCCGCCCGCGCAGAAGCCCTTGCCGCTGCCGGTGACGATGACGGCGCGAACTTCCGGTGCGCGGGCGAGCGAATCGAGCGCTTCGATGAGTTCGGTGCGCATCGCGTCGCTGACGGCGTTACGCTTGTCGGGGCGATTCAGGGTAAGGGTCGCGATGTTCGATTGAATCGTGACGTCGATGGTTTGCATGGTTTCTTCCTGCGTCGAAAACGAGCGGTGCGATGAACCGGCGGTGCGGGGCACATGGCCGATCCGGGTGCTGCAAGCGTAGCGCGGCGCCATGCGGCTGCCATCGGCCTGGTTTCACTGAATGAAACTGTCAGGTGATCCGTGGTTGTTTCATCCAGTGAAACAGCGCGGTTGCGGCTCGCCGCCAGCCGCCGATAATCGATTTCACCGCGACCGGATGAAAATACCGATTCGGTGTCGCGGGGCATTCAACAAGACTGGAGACAAGATGCAACACGCCATTGCAACGGAACCGCTCGAGCGAAGCGGCGCCGATCGGCCGGCACTCGACGCCGTATATGCGAAGGTCACGAAACGGCTGCTGCCGTTCCTGTTCGTCTGCTACGTATTTGCGTATATCGATCGCGCCAACATCGGCTTCGCCCATCTGCAATTCTCGCGGGACATCGGGCTGACCGAAGCGGCGTTCGGCTTCGGCGTCGGCCTGTTCTACGTCGGTTACATGCTGTTCGAGGTGCCGAGCAACCTGTGGCTTGCGCGGGTCGGCGTGCGCAAGACGCTGATGCGGATCATGGCGCTGTGGGGGCTTGTATCGGCGGGGACCGCGTTCGTGCAGACGCCCACGCAGTTCTACATCGCGCGCGTGCTGCTCGGCGTCGCGGAGGCCGGCTTCTTCCCGGGCATCATCCTGTATTTCACGTACTGGTTCCCGTCGGCGCGCCGCGCACGCGTCACCGCGCTGTTCATGACGGCGATCTGCGTATCGGGCATCGTCAGCGGCCCGGTGTCCGGTTTCATCCTGAACAACCTGTCGGGCGCGCTTCACCTGAAGGGCTGGCAGTGGCTCTTCGTGATCGAGGGGTTGCCGTCGGTCGTGGCCGGCTTGTTCGCGTACCTGTATTTGACCGATCGTCCCGAGCAGGCGACATGGCTGAGCGCGGACGAGAAGGCACTGCTGCTGCGCGAACTCGAACACGACGCGGCGCTGAAGGCATCGCAAGCGCACGGCTCGATCTGGGATGCACTGAAGGAGCCGAAATTCTATTTCCTGACGTTCGCGTATTTCAGCGTGCCGTGGGCGAGCATCGTCGTGCACGTGTGGGCGCCGAGCGTGATTCGCAAGAGCGGCATCACGAACTTCTGGTACATCGGGCTGCTGTCGGCGATCCCCTACGTGTTCGGCGCGGTCGCGATGTATCTGCTCGGCCGGCATTCCGACCGCAAGCTCGAACGGCGCTGGCATTTCATGGGCAGTGCCGTCATGGCGGCGCTCGGCGTCGCGCTGCTGCCGGCCGCGGCCGCGCAGCCGGCTGCGCTCATCGTGCTGCTCTGCATCGCGACGGCCGGCTATCTCGGGATGCTGTCGCTGTTCTGGACGATTCCGCCCGCGTATCTGTCGAGCACCGTGGCCGCGAGCGGGATTGGCCTGATCAGCAGTCTGGGCCAGTTCGGCGGCATTGCGGCACCGTCTGTGATCGGCTACACGTCGACCCAATTCGGCAGCAGCGCGATCGGCCTCTACACGGTCGCGATCGTGTCGGTGCTCGGCGGGCTCGCCGTCGTGCTCGGCATCCCGGCTCGCGCGATTCGCGAACGCTGATGCAGGGGGAGCCGATCGTCGCGTCAGCTGTCGAGGCGCAGCGTCGCGGCGACGATGTCGTCGCGCAATGCCAGCAATGCCGCCGACAGGCGGGCGGCGACGGCTGAAGGGGCATCGAGCGTACGCACGCTGAAGTTGAGCGCGAGCGTGCGGTGGCCCGCAATCTCGAGCGGCGTCGCGAGTGCGACGACTTCCGGCTGCCAGCTCGCGACGCAGAATCCTTGCGCGCGCACCGCTGCGACGGCGTCGTCGATCTCGGCACGGATGCGCGGCCACGATGCGCGATGCGGTTCGAGTTCGGCGAGTTGACGCGCGTAATCGGCGCCCGGCAGCGACGCAAGAAACGCGCGGCCGAGCGACGTCAGCGCCATCGGCACGCGCTGGCCGCTGACGACGGTGCGAAGCGACGCACGCGGGCTGTAGCGGATCGATTCGAGGTAGACCATGTCGTCGCGGTCGGGGCCGGCGATGCCGACGTTGATGTGCAGCGCCTGGGCCGTCTCGCGCAGCCGCGGCGCGGCCGCCTGCAGCACCGTCGAACCGCTCCTGAGCGCATGCGCGAGGCCGAGCACCGGCAATCCGAGCCGGTAGCCGCGATGCACGGGATCGTGTTCGAGATAGCCGGCTTCGACGAGCGTGCGGGCGAGCCGGGTGATGGTGGCCTTCGGCAGGCCCGTGAGTTCGACGAGGTCGCCGTTGCCGAGCAGCGTCGCGCCGGAGCCGAACGCGCGCAGCACGTCGAGCCCGCGTTCGAGCGAGCGGTTCGAGACCGTCGACGACGGGCCGCGTTCGGTTGCGTCTGACGAGTGCGACGGGCGGGATTCACGCATGGTGCAGTGGCTCGCGAGGGTGGGGAGATGGGACAGCGTCGAATGCGTCGCCGCGCCGGCCGCGCACACATGGCCGGCACGCGGGGTTCACGAGTCCGATGCGAGCCATACGACCTGATCGCTCCAGGTCTGCTCGCGCGTAAAGCGGAACAGCGTGTCCTTGAGCATGCGGATCCATGCGTCGACCAGACGCGACGGGCGGTTTTCGCGCAACGTGGTGATCGATACGGTCGAGCGGATTGCGGGCCGTTCAATCGCAATGGCTTTCAGCTCGCCGCGCGCCAGTTCTTCCTGGATCGCAACGTAGGTAAGCAGCGAATAGCCGACGCCCGCGCGCACGAGCTGCTTGGTCAGCGCCACGCTGTCTATTTCGAACGCGACGCGCAGCCGCACGCCGTGCTGAACGGCGGCCTGGTCGATCAGTCGGCGGTTGCTGTGCGGCAGGCCGGGCAGGATCAGCGGCATGCTCGCGAGATCGCGAATGCTCAGCGCCTTTCGCACGGGTGCCGCGTCCGGCGGCGCGACGACGATCAACGGTTCGCTGAAAAGGGGAACGACATCGAACGCATCGAGGGGCGGCTGGTTGTAGACGACGGCGAGATCGACGCGCCGATCGAGCACCCATTCCTGCAGCGAATTGCTGAGCCCCTCACGAACGTGCAGCGACACGCCGGGCCAGCGTGCATGAAAGTCGCGCACGAGATCGGTGCCGATCAGCCGGCCGATCGTCGGCGGCAGGCCGACCGCGAGATAGCCGCGTTCGGTGTCGGCGCTGGCACGCACCTGATCGGCCGTTTCGCTGACCATTCGTGTGATCATCTCCGCATGCTCGAGGAGCCGCGAACCCGCGGCCGTCAAGCGAACGCCGCGTCCGTAGCGGGTGAACAGCGCAACGCCGATTTCTTCCTCGAGCTTCGCGATCTGGCGGCTCAACGCGGGTTGCGCGATATACAGCTCCGCCGCCGCGCGGCTGAAGCTGCCGGCGCGTGCGACGTGAATGAAACTGCGCAGTTCTCGAATGTCCATTTCGGTGTTGAGCTATGCCGACGTGGCATAGAAATACATGTTCATAAGGTCTTTGTCAAAGAAGACGCCAGATTCTATGCTGCGGTTAGATAGCAATTCAACCCAATAACGATTCCGGAGACGCCATGCATCCTCTTCCTCCCGCCCATCCCATTCCTCATTCGCGGTCGCGTCGCAGCGCGCCGCCGCGTCGTCGCTGAGCGTTTCGGCGTTCGATCGAAGCGCCATCCGAACCGAAATATGAAGGAATACTGATGAAGAGCCTGAAAAAACTGCACGTCCAGGTGCTGATCGGCCTGGCCTGCGCGATCGTGCTGGGCCTGCTCGCGCCGAAGACCGCCATCGCGATGAAACCGTTCGGACAGGGGTTCATCGCGCTCCTGAAGATGATGCTGGCGCCAATCATTTTCTGCACGCTCGTCCAGGGCATGGCGCACGTCAAGGATCTCAGGATGCTGGGCCGGATGGGCGTGAAATCGCTCGTCTACTTCGAGGTGGTCAGCACGATCGCGATGGTGCTTGGCTTCGCGATGGTCAACCTGTTTCCGCCGGGCACGGGCCTGCACGCCGCCAACATCGCCGAGAGTGCCGAAGCGCTGAAGACGACGTCGAATGCCGGCGAGATCTCCGCGGTTGCGTATCTGCTCAGCCTCATTCCGCATACGCTCGTCGATGCGTTCGCGAAAGGCGACATCGTGCAGGTCCTGATCATCTCGATCCTGGCCGGGCTCGCGCTGAACGTATCGGTCGGCGCCGATTCGGTGGTGCTGCGCGGCATCGACGAAGCGCAGAAAGTGCTGTTCCGGATGCTCGCGTTCATCATGCGCCTCGCGCCGCTCGGCGCGTTCGGCGCGATGGCGGCCGCCGTTGGCAGCTATGGCGGCGTGACGCTGCTGTACCTGTTCAAGGTCATCGTTCTGTACTACGCGACCTCCGCGATCTTCGTGTTCGGCGTGCTCGGCGCGATCAGCTGGTCGATCGGCCTGCCGTTCGCCGCGATCATGCGCCTGATTCGCGACGAGCTTCTGCTGACGCTCGGTACCGCGTCCAGCGAAGTGGTGTTTCCGCGCCTCGTCGAGAAGATGAAGCGCGCCGGCTGCGACGAAGTCGTGGTCGGGTTCGTGCTGCCGGCCGGCTACAGCTTCAATCTGGACGGCACCGCCATCTACATGGCGATCGCGATCGGCTTCATCGCCCAGGCGACCGACACGCCGTTCTCGCTCTGGCAGCAGCTTGGCCTGCTCGCGATCCTGAGCCTGACGTCCAAGGGCGGCACGACCGTCGCCGGCGGCGCGTTCGTCAAGCTGGCGGCCACGCTGCAGTCGGTGCGTTCGTTGCCGCTCGCCGGGCTCGGCCTGCTGTTCGGCATCGACCGGATCATGGCGACCGCGACCGCACTCGTGAACGTGGTCGGCAACACGATGGCGGTGTTCGCGATTGCCCGTTGGGAAGGGCTGTTCGATTCCGCCGCGTTCAACCGCGAAACCGGCCGCACGGCGCGACGCTCGATGCTGCGCGCGCGCGTCGCGCCTGCAGATGCACGAGCCGAACGGTCCGGCGCGCCCGCCGAAGCCAACTGAATTCTGTCGAGGTGATTTCATTCATGGAACGTATTGCCACGCTCGCCCCCGAGCACATGTCCGACGCGCAGCGCCAGGTGTACGACGCGATCGCCAGCGGGCCCCGCAAAGGCGTGCGCGGCCCGCTGGCCGTCTGGCTGCATCGCCCGAAGCTTGCAGGCTGCGCGCAGGCGCTCGGCCAGTACTGTCGCTATGACAGCAGCGTGCCGCCCCGGCTCTCCGAGCTGGTCATCCTGTCGATGGGGCGCCATTGGCTCGCCGAGTACGAATGGGCTGCGCACAAGCCGTTCGCGCTCGAGGCAGGCCTGACGATCGACGTGATCGACGCGATCCGCGACGGCGTCGAACCGCCGTTCGTCCGGCACGACGAGAAGCTCGTCCACGCCTTCGTCACGCAATTGCACGAACGCCACGAGATCGACGATGCGTTGTATGCGGCGCTCGTCGACACGCTCGGCGAAGGCGCGGTCGTCGATCTCGTCGGCATCGCCGGCTACTACACGCTGATCTCGATGACGATCAAGGTCTTCAACGTGCCGCCGCCAGCCGGCGTCGCCCCCGAACTCCCTGCAACACACGGTTGAACACACCCATCATGAACGACACATCCATCAACGAGGCAGGCACCGGCCGCCTGCAAGGCAAGGTAGCGATCGTCACCGGCGCGGGCTGCGTCGGTCCCGGCTGGGGCAACGGCCGCGCCGTGGCCGCGCTGTTTGCCGCCGCGGGCGCGAAGATCTTCGCGGTCGACATCAACATGGACGCGATGGCCGAAACGGTCCGCCGCGTCACCGAGCTCGGCGGGGAGATTACTGCGCACACGTGCGACGTCACGAACAGCGCCGCCGTCGCGGCCATGGTCGACGCGTGCCGCGAAACCTACGGGCGCGTGGACATTCTCGTGAACAACGTCGGCGGCTCGGCCGCGGGCGGCCCGGTCGCGTTGTCCGAGGAAGCGTGGGACAAGCAGGTCGCGTTCAATCTGAAGAGCGTCTACCTGACCTGCAAGCACGTGCTGCCGGTCATGGAGCAACAGGGCGCCGGCGCGATCGTCAACACGGCGTCGACCTCGGGCATCCGCTGGACCGGCTCCGCGCAGGTTGCCTACGCCGCCTGCAAGGCCGGCGTGATCCAGCTGTCGAAGGTGGTGGCCGTCGAATACGCGAAGAAGGGCATTCGCGTCAACACGGTCGTGCCCGGCCAACTGCATACGCCGATGGTCGAGGCGCGTCTCGCCGGTCAACGCTCCGGCGGCGATGTCGACAAGCTGCTCGAAAGCCGGCTCGCGCGCATTCCGCTCGGCTTCATGGGCGACGGTCGCGACACGGCGAACGCCGCGCTGTTCCTGGCCTCCGACGAAGCCCGCTTCATCACCGGGACGGAGATCGTCGTGGACGGCGGCATGACCGCACGGTGCGACTGATGGTGCACGCTCGGCAGGATGGCCCGGTGGCGCCTGTGTGGGATTGCCACACGCACATCTACGGGCCGTGGGAACGGTTTCCGGTGCCGGCCGACGCCGCGTACGTGCCCGAGGCGGCGCCGATGTCGCACTTGCTCGCGCTGCACGAACGGCTCGGCGTCACGCATGGCGTGATCGTCCAGGCCGCGTGCTATCGGCACGATCACGCCGCATTGCTTGCCGCGATCGCCGCGACCGGCGGCGCCTATCGCGGCGTCGCGCTCGTCGACGACACGATGGACGACGGCACGTTGCGCGAGCTTCACGAAGGCGGCGTGCGCGGCATCCGGTTCAACTTCATGGGGCACCTGCCCGGCGAGCGTGACACGGACAAGCTGCTGCGCACCGCGGAGCGCGTTGCAGCGCTCGGCTGGCACGTGCTTCTGCACGGCCGGCTCGCCGAACTGCTGCCCGTGCTCGACACGTGGGCCGGGGTCGACATTCCGATGGTGATCGACCACATGGCGCGCCCGTCGTTGCAAGCGCCGTGGACCGACGACGAACGCGGCGCATTGATCGCGCATCTCGGCAATCCGTATCGCTGGATCAAGCTGTCCGGCGTGGATCGATTCGCGGGCGGCGACGCGCATGCGTGGCCGGATGCGCGGCCGCTCGCGCGCCGGCTGCTCGATGCCGCGCCCGACCGGTCGATCTGGGGATCGGACTGGCCGCATCCGAACATCGAAGGCGCGGCCCCGGACGACTCCGCACTGCTCGCGTTCGTTCGCGCCTTGTGCGGCGACGCCGCGCTTGCGGATGCCGTGCTGGCCGGCAATCCGCGGCGGCTCTACGGCTGAGCCGAAGCAGTTCGCGAATCGCCGCTCGGCGGAAAAACAGAAAACACGTTCGACTCGCAGTGAACCTCGAGGAGGAGACATGAAGGAAAAATCGAACTGGCGCGCCTGGGCGGCCGCCACGGCGTGCATGACGTTCGGCGCGACATCGCCAGGCGCGCATGCGGAGAACATTCACGTATTGGCGACCGGCGCGCTGCATGGTGCGTTCGAACACCTGGTACCCATGTTCGAGCGTTCGTCGGGGCATCGTCTCGACATTGGATGGGGGCCATCGTATGGCACCTCGAGCGAAGCATTGCCGATGCGCCTGCGCAACGGCGAGAAGGTCGACATCTGCTTCATGATCAAGCCGGCGCTTCAGCAGGAAGTCGACGCCGGTCGATTCGACCGGGCCACGCTGTCGGACATCGCCGCGAGCGGAATCGGCGTCGCGGTGCGCAAGGGTATCGCCGTGCCCGACGTCAGTACGGACGACGCGCTGCGCCGCGCGTTGCTCTCGGCCAAATCGGTTGCTTTCTCCGAAGGGGCGAGCGGCACCTACATCGTCGGCACGCTGTTCAAGCGGCTCGGCATCGCCGAGCAGATGAAATCGAAGAGCGTGCTGATTCGCGGCAAGGAACTGGTCGGCACCGCACTCGCGCGCGGCGACGCCGAGCTGGGGCTGCAGCAGATCAGCGAACTGAAGGTGACGCCGGGCATCGACTTCGCGGGGGCGCTGCCTGCCGACGTGCAGAAGACCAGCGTGATCTCGTCGGCGATCGCCGTGAACGCGCAGGCCGCCGACGCATCGCGCGCGTTCGCGGCGTTCCTGAAGACGGCACCCGCCCGGGCCGTTCTGCAAGAAACCGGCCTCGATCCGCTTTGATCGCGACGGTTCGTATCGATTCACGAGGAGACAATGAAAGCAAACCAGATACTGACGCGGCTCGCGCTCGCCGCCGCACTGGCGACGTCGGTTGCCGCCTGCACCACGCCCGCCGCCGACGCGAACGCGGTTCAACGCACGCTCGTGTCGAAGGGCGACGTCCGGATCGAAACGCTCGCGCAAGGGCATGGCCCGGTGGTCGTGATCCTGCCGTCGCTCGCGCGCGGCGCGGAAGATTACGACGAGGTCGCGCGCATGCTCGCGCACGACGGATTCCGCGTATTGCGTCCCCAACCGCGAGGTATCGGCCGCAGCACGGGGCCGATGCGCGACCTCGACTTGCATGCATTCGCATCCGACGTCGCGCTCGTGCTCGATCACGAGCACACCGGGCCGGTCGTCGTCGTCGGGCATGCGTGGGGCAGCCAGCCCGCGCGCATGCTCGCGGTCGACCGCCCCGACCTCGTGCGCGGGCTCGTGATGGCCGCGGCCTCCGCGGGCAAGTTGCCGCCGGGATCGACAGAGAAGCCCTATGGACGCCTGCGCGAAGCGATCGACGGCGCCGGCGATCCCCGGGTGCCGGAACCGCAGCGGCTGACCTACCTGCGGCAGGCATTCTTCGCACCGGGACACGACCCGAGTGCGTGGCTGACCGGCTGGTATCCCGCGGTACACGCGGCACAGGCCCATGCACGCAACGTCACCCCGATCGATGCGTATTTCGGCGGCGGAACGGTGCCGATGCTCGATCTGCAGGCACAGTACGACGCCGTCGTCGTGCCTAACGTGTTCAAGCCGTGGCTGGGTGAGCGCGTGACCGTGCAGGTCGTCGCGGACGCCGGGCACGCGATGGCGCCCGAGCAGCCGCGCGCGATGAGCGATGCGATCGCGGGCTTTGCGCGCAAGGTCTACGGCACGCGCTGAGCTGTATTCGCACGGACAGCAAGGGGCGAATGCGTTCGTCAATCAACGAGGAGATTCAAATCATGAAGGTATCGAAGCGCGGCATCGTCGCCGCATGCGTGTTGTGGTGGGCGGCGTCCGCCTTTGCATCGTCCGGCGTGGCTGCGGTCGATCGGGAGATCGTCCGGCATGGCGACGTACAGATCGAGGTGATGCGCCAGGGGCAAGGCCCGCTGATCGTGATCCTGCCGTCGCTCGGGCGCTCGGGTCGGGATTACGACGTGGTTGCCGCGCGGCTCGTGGCGGACGGCTTTCGCGTGCTGCGTCCGGAGCCGCGCGGCATCGGACAGAGCAAGGGGCCGATGGAAAACCTGTCGGTCCACGATTTCGCGGCGGACGTAGCGACCGTGATCGAGAACGAGCATCGCGGGCCGGCGATCGTCGTCGGCCATGCATGGGGGAACTTCCCGGCGCGCATGCTGGCCGTCGATCGGCCCGATCTCGTTCGCGGGGTCGTGCTCGCGGCCGCGTCCGCGGGCAAGGTGCCGCCCGGTTCGACGGAAAAGCCGATCAGCGCGGAGATTCGGCAGGCGATCGACGGCGCCGGGGACCTCTCGCTGCCGGAAGCCAAGCGGATCGAATACCTGAAGAAGGCATTCTTCGCACCAGGCAACGATCCGCGGGTCTGGCTCGACGGTTGGCATGTCGCCACGCACGACGCCGAATCGCATGCGCGCGAGACGACGCCGGTCGATGCGTATTTCGCGGCCGGCACCGCGCCGATTCTCGACCTGCAGGCCGAGCACGACGCCGTTGCGCCGCGCCGGTTCTCCAACGTGTTGAAGTCGATGCTCGGCGATCGCGTGACGATCGTGAGGATTCCGGATGCCGGCCACGCGCTTGCACCCGAACAGCCGGACGCAATGGCTGACGCCATCGCAGCCTTTGCGCGGAAGATCAACGCCGCGCAGTGATGATCATGCATGGCGGCTCCGTCGAGCCGCCGTGCATGATCGAGGGGAGTGCGCTGTCCTCCCCCGCAAGCTTTCCACCTGACGTGTGCGGACCTGTCCGTATGCGCATCCCGATACGACTTCGCGTGTCATGTCACGCTCTCCACCCTCCTCAATTTCGATTGTTGCCGCGACAGGGGCGAGAAAATTGGTGCGTCGTGTCGTCACGTTGCGCGATGCCGGACCTTGGGCGGCACTGCGGAGAACCGTCAGGTATCCATATCGAATGTCGTGTGTCGCCATTGATCTCATGTGTCGAACGCGCAAGCGACGGCGATGTGCGAATGACGCCGATTAATTTACGCAACTACATAATAGTCAACGCCCTTGTTTCAAGGAATGAAACTGCGCCATTGAGAGAAATAAGGGATCGTTTATCGTTCTGACTCGAGCTGCGGTTGTCAGCAAATACAGTTCGAGTTCGACGTGAGTATCGTCCGCAGACTATAGATATGCTGCGCGCCGGCATCTCGGTGGATTGCGGTGCGGAGCGCACGTTCCGGAAACCGATGTCGCACCATGAACGGGCACGCGGTCGGCGAGCAGGGGCGAGCGACGTTTCGGCGGAGTTCGATGCCTGCGCCGGCAACTGCGCGACACCGGCCTGATCGCATGGTGATCGGATTCGATGGGGCGCAGATGGCATGTCCCTTGCGCTCGCAGATGCAGTGACATGGCCGATCAGGATCGGCGCACGGACCTCAAAGGTCTGCTGGCGACATCAGATCAATAAGTACAACGATACGAATTTCTGGGGATGGTCGATGAGAAGTCGAAGGATCGAGTTAATCGGAATGCTGATGATTTCAGGAGCTGCCGCCGCACAATCCAGTGCGACACTCTTCGGCGTGGCAGACGCGTCGGTCAGGCGCATTGGCAACGGGGCGGATGCCGCCTATTCGATCGGAAGCGGGGGACTTGCCGCGAGCCGGCTCGGCTTTCGGGCGGACGAGGATATCGGAGGAGGAACGAAGGTGCGCGCCTGGCTGGAGGGCACGGTGAACTTTAATGACGGCACGGGCAATCCGTCCCGCTACTGGAACCGGCGTTCGACGTTGAGCGTGATCGACCGCTACGGCGAACTGCGGATGGGCCACGATCTGACGCCGAGCTATACGTCGTTTGGGGAGTTCGACACGTTTGGCGTCAGCGGTCTGGCCGACCAGGGGAAATTCTATTCGACGGCATTCGGCAGTGGCATCGAGGCGACCGGGCTTTGGGCTCGTGCCGACAACATGATCGCGTATTACACGCCGCCCCGTCTCGGCGGATTTTACGCGCAGGCTGCCTATGCGCTGGGTGGAGGCGAGCGGGCGAAGCGGTATGCAGGCGGCCGCGTCGGCTATGCGAACGACACCGTCAACGTCACGGCGGCATTCGGCGTATTCGACGGTCTGCAGGGGCCGCTCAAGCGCATCGGCTTTGCGGTCAGCTATGACCTCAAGTACCTGACATTACTGGGGTCGGCGGTGCGCAACCAGTATCTGGAAGCGTCTCGGCTGATAGCGCAAGCCGGGGTGATCGTACCCGTCAATCCGTTTCTTTCCTTTCGCGCCAACTTCACGCGTGTGAGTGAATCCGGTGCATTGGGCAAGACCTCGATCGATGCAAATCACGCCACCCAGGTCGCTGTGGGCTACACGTACGCGCTTTCCAAGAGGACGAGCACGTATGGAACGGTCGTGCGACTGAGCAACAAGGGCGGCGATGCATTCGGCTTCGGCACGCAGCCGGTCGGGCGCCTGCTCGTCGGTGCGGAGCTCGGCGTCAGCCATCGCTTCTGAAGTACGGCGATCGATTGTCAAGGCGGCGCATATCGTGCCGGAGCGACTGGCAGGTTGCAGTCCACTTCGGCGAATTTCTCCTTCAGTACCTTTCGGAAAAGGATGAAATCCAGGTGATTCGATCAAGATCCATCTCTGGTGTAGTCGGCGTACTGTTGCTCTCCATTCTGGCAGTGTCCGGGTGCGGAACCTCGCACCCGGAATCCTCGAAGCAGGTCAAACTCGCCGGCGGTGCAATTCCGCTGATCCACGCCGACGGATTGCTGTTCCGCGATCTGGACCGCAGCGGCGTGCTGGAGCCGTACAAGGATTGGCGCCGGCCCGCGGCGGTGCGGGCTGCCGATCTCGTTTCAAGAATGACGCTCGAGGAAAAGGCCGGCGCGATGATGCACGCGAATCCACCGGCAAAAGAGGCGGCGGGCGTGCCGGGAGCCGGCTCGGTATGGGACATGGCTGCCGTCGGCCGCCTCGTGCTCGACCGGCACGTGACATTCTTTCTGAACCGGCTCAAAGCCGACCCGGCGAGCCTGGCGAATCAGCAAAACGCGCTGCAGGCGATTGCAGAGCAGGGGCGCCTCGGGATTCCCGTCACGATCAGCAGCGATCCGCGCAGCCAGTTCTCGTATGCACAGGGTGTAAGCGTCGACGCCGGCGCCTTCACGAAATGGCCGGATCCCGTTGGCATGGCGGCGACGGGCGATCCGGAACTGGTCCGTCGGTTCGCCGACAGCGTGCGCCGGGAATACCTGGCAGTCGGCATCCGGATGGCGTTGTCGCCGCAAGCCGATCTGGCCGTCAATCCACGCTGGCATCGCAGCAGCGGAACATTCGGCAGCGATCCGGCGGCGTCCGCTCGATTCGTTCGCGCCTATGTCGCCGGCATGCAGGACGGCGAATCCGGGATTCACCGGAGCAGCGTCGTGTCGGTCATCAAGCACTGGGTCGGCTATGGCGCGACGATGAACGACGGGGCGGACGCACATAACTACTACGGACGCCTGCTCGATATCGACGGGGTGAACATCGAGCGGCACATTATGCCGTTTACCGGCGCATTTGCCGCGCGGGTCGGCGCGGTGATGCCGTCGTACGGCATGCCTGCGGCGCCATTTCGCGTGCGCGGCAGCGCCGAACCGGTCGAACCGGTTGGCATGGGATTCAACCGAGCCATGCTGACCGATGTATTGCGTGGCCGCATGGGGTTCGACGGCGTCGTACTGTCCGACTGGCAGATCACTGACGACTGCACGCGGGTATGCCGGAACGGCGCGAATCCCGGCGAGAAGCCACAGTTCTCCGACATCGCGATGCCGTGGGGTGTCGAAGCACTCGACAAGGCCGGGCGCTACCTGAAGTCGATCGACGCAGGGGTCGACCAGTTCGGCGGCACGAGCGACCCGGAGATCGTCGTAGGTCTCGTCAGGAGCGGAAGACTCGACGTGTCGCGGGTCGATGCAGCGGTGCGGCGAATCATGACGCAGAAGTTCGAGCAGGGGCTCTTCGAGGATCCGTACGTCGATGCCGGCCGTGCCTCGTCGATCGTGGGAAATGCCGAATTCAGGGGGATCGCACTCGATGCGCAGCATCGCTCGCAGGTACTGCTGAAGAACGGCCGACATCTGCTGCCGGTGAGCCGGAGGATGACGAAGGTATTCGTGTACGGATTCGACGCGGAGGCAATGCGACGGCGCGGGTTCACGGTCGTGCAGCGTCCCGAGGAAGCGGATTTTGCCGTCGTCGGTATGGCGACGCCGTTCGAGATGCTGCATCCGAACTTTTTCTTCGGTGCACGGTACCGCGAAGGCAGCACGCGTTTCAGGGCGGACGATCCGGCGTTCGCCGTGCTTGAGAAAGCCGCCGCCGTCGTGCCGACCATCGCGTCGATATACATGGAGCGCCCGATCGACCTGTCCGGTATCGCGAACCGCGCGACAGCGATCGTCGCCAATTTCGGTGCGGCGCCCGACGCGATCGTCGATGTCCTGACCGGCGAGTCCGGTCCTGTCGCTCGCCTGCCGTACGACCTGGTATGGACCGATCGCCTTCACGAGCAAACGAACGAGCCGGTGTCGTATCGAATGGGTGAAGGTCTTAAGTACTAACCAATTTTGCATTGTTAGCGAGGAACGTATCGATGATATTCAGACATCTCAGACGATGCCGGACGCTGGCCTGCCTGGCGACTGCCGTGGCGATCACGTCCGCCGCAGGCGGTATGGCGTCGGCGGCGGAGTTCGGCCCGCAGCAGTTCATCCCGACGAAAGTCACGCGGCATGCGTCGTTCTATGTCGGCGGGCGGTATGTCGAGAAGGACGGCAAGACGACAATGGACGGACAAATGTATGTCGAGGGCTGGGCGCCCGCACGCATCACGCATCGGTATCCGATCGTGTTTCTTCACGGCCTCGGCCAGACGGCGACGAACTGGATGAGCACGGCGGACGGGCGAAAAGGGTGGGCCGACTACTTTGTCGATCAGGGTTACGTGGTCTACATGGTCGATCAGCCCGATCGCGGCCGCTCGTCCTGGTCGACGGACGCCGATCACCGGTTTCGGGTGACCGACGTCGCGATGGCGCAGCGCCTCTTTACGTCGCCGGAGCGCGACAAGGGGTGGCCGCAGGCGGAAAAGCACATGCAATGGCCCGATGCCGGGCGGCGTGGCGACCCGGTGTTCGATGCGTTCTATGCCGCACTCGTGCCGTCGCTTGCCGACAACGTGCAGAGTGAACTGCTCGTCAAAAATGCGGCGGCCGCGCTGCTCGACAAGATCGGACCCGCCATCCTGCTCGTCCATTCACAGGCGGGCCTGTTCGGCTGGTCGATTGCCGACGCCAGGCCGCAGCTTGTCAAGGGGATCGTATCGGTCGAGCCGTCGGGGCCGCCGTTCCAGAACGCCACGCAAGCGAAACCCGAACTCGCGTGGGGGCTGACGAACATTCCCGTTCAGTACGACCCGCCCGTCACCGATCCGGCGCAGCTGGCGATCGAACAGCAGGACACACCAGACGGAAGGGATCTGACGAAATGCTGGCTCCAGAAGGAGCCAGCCCGCAAGCTCGTGAATCTTCAGCATGTGCCGGTGCTGGTGTTGACCAGCGAGGCGTCCTATCACGCGCCCTATGACCACTGTACGGCGTCATTTCTCGAACAGGCCGGTGTGAAGACGACATTCGTGCGCCTCGACGCAATAGGCATTCACGGCAACGGGCACTTGATGATGCAGGAAAAAAACAACCTGGACGTCGCCGCCGTGATCCACTCGTGGATCGCGAAGACGATGCCATGATGCGTGCGCGCGTGCATTCGGGTAATGAAAGACCATTTGAGGAATCGATCATGCATCGTAAATTGGACAAGTTGCGTTGGCACCCTCTCGTCGGCGCGATACTGGCACTGGGCTGGAGCATCTCGCATGCGCAGGCGCTGCCCTCGCAGCGGGTCGGCGTCGACGGGAAGACGCTCGGGTCGATCCCGTTGAGCGCCGAGTTCCTGGCGGCGGCCGGCAGTCGCGAGCTGCGAATGCGCGAAGTCACCATACAGCCCGGCGGCGTATTACCGATGCACAGCCATCGCGATCGGCCGTCCGTCTCGTATGTTCTGAGCGGGACCGTGACCGAGTATCTCGACGGCGCCCCGGCACCGCGGGAAGCGCTGGCAGGTCAGGCCTACACCACTTCCGGCCCGCGCGCGCACGCGCTGCGCAATACCGGCTCGGTTCCGGCGGTGTTTCTCGAGGTCGACCTGCCGCCCGCCAAATAGCTCGACGTTTGCCGAGACGGTCCGCATACGGCAGATCTGTGCGGACCTATTCATTCCGGTTATAGGTTTCTATCGATAAAAGGTTTTGGTCAATCCCGGGAAAAGTGTTCACAGTGACTGGCATAAACAGGAGACGAGCTTGCACGATGCCACGACGCTGCCGAGCGCCATGTTGATGGTCATGATGGAACCACCGTCCGATCTCGAGGACGAGTTCAACGACTGGTATGACACCGAGCATTTCCCCCAGCGCCGATCGCTGCCCGGATGCATCGCGGCTTCGCGATGGGTATGTGTGCACGGGTGGCCCCGCTGGATGGCGCTTTACGATCTGGCGAGCGTCGACGTGCTGCGAAGCGACGCGTATCGCTCGATGTCGGGCAGGCAATCGACGCCCTGGACACGCCGGATCCTGTCGCGCACGGTGGGCCGACGCCGCGTCGTGGCCACGGCGCTTGCCGAGACCACGGCGACCCAGCATGCCGGATGGGAAACTTCGCGGCTCGTCGTGATGGGCATTCCGGTCGAGACGCATGGCGACGCGCTGGATGTCGCCGGGGGGCTGCAACGCCAACTGGCCTCGTCGAACGAGGTGCTTCAGCTTCGCGGATTTTTCGAATCACGCGCTCAGCCGACGCGCGACGGCCCGCATCAAAGCGCAGTACCGGCAGGCATCGCATGGTTCATTGTCGCGCTCGTCGCGCCCTTGGAGCACGCACTTCTCGACGCGACGCGCCGGGGCGCAGCCGGCCACTCCCTGACGGTATTCAATGTCTATGCGCCGTACCTGCGTGATGTCGGCCTGTCAGCCGACCCGTAAATGCAGATGGGGTTTGTGCCGGATCGGCGTGCCCGATCTGCAACCAGTTCGGCCTTGAAAACAGGATTCCGAACTGCCAGTCAAGACTTGATCGCACAGCTCGATCGCCTCGATCGGACACGCGCAATCTCGCGCCCGACTACGTGCGTATGAATGCCGGATTCGCACCACACGCGCGCGCCCAACGATGCGTTCTCCGGTGCGGTACCCATACCTTTCGCCTACCTTCAAGGAATCTGTCGACATGACCATGCCTTCTCCGAATTCCTCGGGGCATTCACTCAAGTTTTCTCCGCCGCCGCTGGCGGAACCGCGCCGCCCGGTCTTGCGCCTGCCGGCAAACAGCTGCGACGCGCATTGTCATGTGTTCGGGCCGTTCGACCGCTATCCGCTGCCCGACGACCGCAGTTTCGATCCGTCTGCGGCACCCGAAACTGCGTTGCGACGACTGCACGAGCGCATCGGCTTCTCGCGCGCCGTGATCGTACAGAGCCAGGGCCATGGGTTCGATCATCGGCCGATGCTCGACGCGTTGCGTGACGGAGCCGGGCGTTACAAGGGTGTCGCACTCGTTCGGCCGGGCGATTCCGATGAGCTCCTCGCGGAGTACGACGCGAATGGGGTGTGCGGTGCACGGTTCAACTTCCTTGCGCATCTCGGCGGCCGTCCGGATTTGAATGCAGTCGGGACGGTTGCCGCGCGCATCAGGCCGCTCGGCTGGCATCTGGCGATTCACGTGGCCGGGCAGGACATCATCGAGTTTTCGCCGTTCATCCGTTCGCTCGACATGCCGGTGGTCATCGATCACATGGCGCGTCTCGACATCGACGAAGGGGCGGACAGTCCGTCAGTGCGGGCGTTGTGTGCGTTGCTCGATACGGGAAACGTCTGGGTCAAACTGTCGGGCGCAGACCGGATGTCGAAGGCCGGGGCGCCATTCGAGGACACGCTGCCTGTCGCGCGCCGCTTTGCCGAACACGCGCCCGAGCGCGTTCTGTGGGGCAGCGACTGGCCGCACGTCAACCTGAGCCATCCGATGCCGGACGACGGCGACCTGGTCGATCTGATCGCACGGATCGTGCCGGACGAGACGCGCCGCATGCAGATGCTGGTCGACAATCCCGCTCACTTCTTCGGATTCAGGTGAACCCATGGCATCGACGCTCTCCATTGCGCACGACCGGCCGGATGTGACGAAAGACGCCGCGCTTCAGCGCGCGTTGCGCAAGAACCTGATCCGTCTCGTCCCGCTGCTGGCGATCGGCTATTTCTTCAATTACATCGATCGCACCAACATCGGCTTTGCTGCGCTGACGATGAACCGCGATCTCGGCCTGACCGGTAGCCAGTTCGGCATGGCCGCCGGTCTCTTTTTCGTCGGCTACTGCGTGCTCGAGGTGCCGAGCAATCTCGCACTCTATCGGTTCGGCGCGCGGCGCTGGCTGGCCCGCATCATGATCAGCTGGGGGCTGCTGTCGGCCGCCTGTGCGTTCATCCAGGGGCCGACCAGTTTCTACGTACTTCGCGTGCTGACCGGTGCGGCCGAAGCGGGCTTCTTTCCCGGCGTGCTGTTCTATCTGTCGTGCTGGTTTCCGAAAGCGTGGCGTGTGCGCGTGCTGGCGTGGTTTCTGGTCGCGATTCCATTGTCGTCGGTGGTGGGCGGCGTGCTGGCGGCGTTCGTCATGCAACTGGACGGGGCAGGGGGGCTCAAGGGCTGGCAATGGCTTTTCATCGTCGAAGGGTTGCCTGCGTGCCTGCTCGGCCTGCTGACCCTGTGGCTCCTGCGCGACCGACCGGAACAGGCCGACTGGCTGACGCGGGAGGAATCGGCGGCGCTCTCCGAAGTCCTGGCCCGGGAATCGGCCGAACTGCCGAAAAGGAACTTCGGCGCCGTGCTCCGCGACGCGAGGGTCTGGTTGATGGTCGGCATTCTCTTCTGCTATTGGATCGGCATCAACGGCATTGCGATCTGGTTGCCACTGATGCTCAAGGGGCACGGATTGTCGACGTTCTCGGTGGGCCTGCTGTCGGGAGTGCCGTATCTCGTCGCCGCGGTCGTCATGATCGTGTGGGCCAGGCTGATGGAGCGTCACGGCAGGCACCTGCTGCATCTCGCGCTGGCGTGCGTCGTCTCCGCCGCGGGGTTGATATTCGCCGTCGTTTTTTCGTCGCTGCTGCCTGCGCTCGTCGGCATGGTGTTCGCGGTGATCGGGTTGAGCGCGGCGCGGCCGGCGTTCTACAGCCTGCCGTCGCGGTATCTGACCGGGATCGCGGCGGCGGGCGGCATGGCGTTCATCAACTCGATGGGCAGCCTCGGTGGCTACGTCGGCCCGTGGATGGTCGGCGTGCTCAAGGACACGACGCATTCGTATGCACCGGGAATGCTGGCGATGTCGGTGTCGCTCGCGCTCGCCGCGCTTTTGACGTGGGGTCTTGCGGTCTATACGCGACATGAATCGTCCGGAGAGACGAACGGCAACTGACGCATATTCGGATGAAGCCTGCGTGCGCAGGCCTCGATTCAGAAGCGAACGACTGAAGGCGCGAAGAATCGGCATTCGCGTCTTCGCCGGAACCTCAGCGTTCCACCGAAACGCTGGCTTTCTCGCGATCCCACAAGGTTTCGGGGAATTCGGCCGCCTGCTGACGCAGTTTGAACTTCTCGATCTTCTGGCTTGCATTGAGCGGTAGCTCGGACGCGAATTTCACGTAACGCGGCACCATGTAATACGCCATCTTTGTGGCACAGAAGGCAATCAGCTCAGCATCGGGTAACGCATGGCCGTCTCTCAGAATGACACTCACGGCCATTTCGTCCTCGGAGAGATCGGGTTTCACCGCGTAGGCGGCCACGTCGACGACAGCGGGGTGCTGCTGGATAGGTGTTCGGTGGTGGTCGGTGGCGCGGCCACGACAGAGATGCCGATATTGAAACAACACGCTGCCATCTGCGCGCACCACGCGCCAGCTCTGAAGCCGGATTGCCCTGCCTATCCGCCCCCCGCGCCGCCGTGCGAACATGTATCACTCAACAAATCGACACAACCAACAATCTCGTTTCGAGAATATATCCAATTGGTCGCATTGATATCGATTCATTAAATCGACGTCACTTCATTTTCAATTTATAGAACAATAATCATTCTCAATCGAATATTTTTCTATTTATTTTTCGGCATGATTTTCGAACCGCATTTCAAACGGCAAACGTTTGCGCGGCACGATGCAATACCTTGTTCGACAATGCTCAGGAGGAACTCATGGCCGACCCTCAAACGTCTTCCAACCGCGCCGGCGATTTTTCGATTCCGCCCAACACCGATTTCCGCGCGATTTTCTTTGCGAATGCGGTTGAGCAACGGCACACCAAGCTGTTTATCGGCGACAGCAATGAACCGGCCGCGTATCACAAGCTGACGACGCGCGACGGCCCGCGCGAAGCCAAACTGAATTCCGGCAACGGCAAGCTCCGCTTCGAGGTGACGGTGAACGGCAAGCCGTCGGCCACCGACGCGCGGCTCGCGCCGATCAACGGGAAGAAAGCGGACGGTTTGCCGTTCACGGTCAACTTCGGGATCGTCGTATCGGAAGACGGCCACGACTGCGACTACAACGACGGCATCGTCGTGCTTCAGTGGCCGATCGGCTGATCTGACGCGCGATCGGCGGCCAGCCCGCCGGCCAGCGAGCCGGTGCGTCGTTCGACGGCGTGCCGCGCATCCACCTCAACAAATAATCACCGATCATCGGAGACTTCCATGCCTCTTCTTTCAGCGTCGATCACCAGCGCACCCGTGGTGACGTCCGAAACCTACGTCGACATCCCCGGCCTGCATATCGACATCGCGAATGCCGACATTCGCGACGGCAAGCTTCTGGTCACCCTCAACGTGCCGACGCCGTACGCGACCGGCAACAACTTTCCCGGCATCTATTTCGCGATCGCGACCGACAAGGGCGTCGTCGCGGACGGCTGCTTCAGCTACTCGTCGAAAGTGCCGGAAATTACGGGCCGCATGCCGTTCACGCTGGTCGCGACGATCGACGTCGGCAGTGGCGTCACGCTCGTGAAGGGCCAGTGGAAAAGCGTGCGCGGCAGTGCGATGCACATCGATTCGTATGCGAGTATTTCTGCGATCGGCTGCACGGCTGGGCAGTCGTCGTCGGCGGGTAGCGGCACGCCGGGCAATCCGGGCGGCGAAGGCGGCGGCACCGGCACGGGCACGGGTTCGGGCCCGGCCCCGGGCAACATCGGCGTCGGCGGCGAGCGCGACGGTGTCTTCAATCTGCCGCCGAACACCCGGTTCGGCGTTACCGCGCTCACCAATGCGGCGAACGACCAGACGATCGACATCTATATCGACGACAACCCGAAACCCGCCGCCACGTTCAAGGGCGCGGGCGTGGAGGATCAGAACCTCGGCACCAAGGTACTCGACTCCGGCAAGGGGCGCGTGCGCGTGATCGTGACGGTGAACGGCAAGCCGTCGCGGCTCGGCTCGCGGCAAGTCGATCTGTTCAAGAAGTCGTACTTCGGGATCGTCGGCTCGGAAGACGGCACCGACGACGACTATAACGACGGCATCGTGTTCCTGAACTGGCCGCTGGGCTAAGCGTTGGCCGCATTAGGCGAACATCGCCACGCCGTCCGGCGTGGCGATCCGCGGGAACGGCCGAGTCACGCAGGCGCCGTTCCCGCATCGAGCGTTCCGTACGGGTTTCGGCAGCTTGCGTTCCCAATCACCACGCCCATTGCCCCCAATTGGACGCCACCGTACGCCGCGGGAGGGGGCGTCCATACCATTTCCCTCAAGAGCTGTAGCCTCCACAAAACTCGGGGCGGCACACTCGAACCGGATTCGGTGATCTCCTGAACCATCTCATGTCGATGCGCGAAAGTGAGTCGGGCATTCTTATGCGTGTCCATCCGGCTGGGTTCCTGGAAGGTTGAGTGTTTGACGACTTCCAGGAACCCAGACTCAGTTCGGATGAACCATCGATACAACCTATTGAAGCTTCCCAGCTAGCGGGGACATGCGGCGCATTCGGGCGACACGTTGACCTGCGGCACGGCGTCCGGTTCGTGCGATCCATCCGCGACCCCGGCGCTGCTACATCGCCGCACTGTAAAGATGATGTGCGTCGGCCAGTGCGTCGGCGACGAGTTGCAAGCCGTCCCGACACCGCTCCCGATCCTGCGGCCCGCCAAGGCAGATGCGAATCGCCGCCGGCGGGTCGCCGTCCGTCGAAAATGCCGCGCTAGCCACGGCGGCGACGCTCCGACTCCGCAGATATTGCGCCAGGTCCGGCGCAGTCCACTGGCACTCGCGGGGAATCGGCAACCAGAGATGGAAACCGTCGGGATGCGCTTCGAAAGGCCATGCGCCGAGAACGCGGCTAGCGATCGCCTGCCGCGAATGCGCCTCGGATCGGATTGCGGCCAGCATCTCGCTTGCCGTGCCGTCATTGATCCACTGGGTAGACAGCAGCATCGTGAACGGGCTCGGCATCACGGTCGTGGCGCGCAATGCACCGGCAATACGCTGTGCTTCGCGCGCCGTCGGCGCCAGCAGGTAAGCGATTCGCAGCCCGGCGCCGAGGTTCTTCGACATGCCGGTGACGTAATAGGTCAGTTCGGGTGCCAACAACGCCAGGGGTGGCGGTGCGCTCTGCGGCAGCATCGCATAGGCGTCGTCCTCGATGATGGGCACGCTGTAGCGCATCGCGATATCGGCCAGCGCTTCGCGGCGCCTGAACGGTATCGTGAGCGTGCTCGGATTCTGCAGGGTAGGGTTGCAGTACAGCGCCGCGGGCTGTCCGCTTCTGCAGAGCGATTCGAATGCGTGCGGCAACGGACCGTCGTCGTCCCGAGGCAGCGGCTGCAATTGCACGCCCAGTTGCGATGCGATGGCCTTGATGCCGGGGTAAGCGAGTGAATCGAGGCAGATCGAGTCACCGCGGCGCGCAAGCCGGGAGACGAGCGCGACGAGGGCGCTGTGGATCCCCGGGCACACGAGCACGGTATCGCCGCTGCAGCCGGGCAGGCGATTGGCCAGCCATGCGCGGCCGGCGGCGCGATCCGCCGGTGTGCCGCCGAAATCCTGGTATCGCATCAGTTGGTAAGGATCCGCTGCGGCGAATAATGCCGCTGCCGATTGTTGCAGCCGGCCGACCATCTCGGCCGGTTCAGGGGGCATGTTCATCGACATCTCGACGCTGCTGCCGCCCGACAGCGGGACCGTTTGCGTTGGGCCGCGCACAAACGTACCGCTTCCTGCCCGTGTATCGAGCAAGCCGCGTCGGCGGGCTTCCGCATAAGCACGGGCGACCGTCGTGTAGTTCAGGTTCAGCGCGCCGGCGAGATCGCGCAGCCCGGGCAGGCGGTCGCGCGGTTTCAGCCGGCCGGCCGCGAGGTCTTCCTCGATGAGGTCGGGGATCAGCAGATAGGCCGGTTTCCTGCTTTCCAACAAGCGCTTCGACCAATGATGGATTGCGTAATCCATACCCGTTTCCATTTGACGATTCATCAAAACGTTAGCATGGCGCATTAATCGAAAATATATATATCGCCACGTCGAAGCCGACTGATTGCATTGATCGCATCGTGTATCGGATTGATGCATCGATGCACGCTAGACGCGCACCGGTTCACGCGCGCTGCATCAGTCAGGTGCGCCGTTCGGCCCGGACAGGCCTGTTCCAGTTGGATCCGAATTGGGGCACGCAAGGATCGGACCGACTGCAGCGGCATTTTTCGATTGAATGATTGGAGAGTGATTGCATCGGGTCTGCGCCTGGTTGGCATATGCGTTGCGTTAATGAGCTCGCCCGGATTCGAAAGCGTCCGGGAACCTCACTCAACTCATTTTCAGACGGAGCGTGCCATGCCCGCAGTCATTCAGCCTCTGCACAAGAAGGGAGATTTCCTCGTCGACTACGAGGAAAAAGTATTCGAAGACGTGAAGGCGGAACCGGGCGAGAAGGCGCTCGTGACGTTCCACACGGTTGCGTTCGAGGGATCGATCGGCTTCGTGAACCTCCTGCAGGCGACGCGCCTGCAGCGCAAGGGGTTCGAGACGTCGGTGCTGCTCTACGGCCCCGGCGTGACGCTCGGCCTGCAACGCGGGTTTCCGACCCTGGGCGACGAGGCATTTCCCGGTCACCTGAACTTCAACAAGCAACTCGTCAAGTTCATGGAAGAAGGCGGGAAAGTCTATGCGTGCCGCTTTGCGCTGCAGGCGCTTTACGGGCATGGCGAAGCGTCGCTGATCGAGGGCATTCGACCGATCAATCCGCTCGACGTGCTGGATATCCAGCTGCTTCACCGCAAGGAGAACGCGCTGATCATCCACACCTGGACCGTTTGACCGAATGACGGGTGCCATCATGTCCGACAAACGCATCGTCCGGGCGGCAGCCGTCCAGATCGCACCCGATCTGGACCGCGCCGGCGGCACGCTCGACAAGGTCTGCGCGGCGATCGACGAGGCCGCCGGCAAGGGTGTCCAGCTGATCGTCTTTCCCGAAACATTCGTGCCGTACTACCCGTACTTCTCGTTCGTGCGGACGCCGGTCGCGTCCGGCGCCGATCACATGCGGCTCTACGAGCAGGCCGTGGCGGTGCCGGGCCCCGTGACGCATGCGGTTGCCGAGCGTGCGCGCCTGCACGGGATGGTGGTCGTGCTCGGCGTGAACGAGCGCGACCACGGCAGCCTGTACAACACGCAGCTGATCTTCGACGTCGACGGGCGCCTCGCGGTGAAGCGCCGCAAGATCACGCCGACGTTCCACGAGCGGATGATCTGGGGACAGGGGGACGCTGCCGGACTCAAGGTTGCGCAGACCGGTGTCGGACGGGTCGGTGCGCTCGCGTGCTGGGAGCACTACAACCCGCTCGCCCGTTATGCGTTGATGACGCAGCACGAGGAAATTCATTGCAGCCAGTTCCCCGGTTCGCTGGTCGGCCCGATCTTCGCGGAACAGATCGAGGTCACGATCCGCCACCACGCGCTGGAGTCGGGGTGCTTTGTCGTCAATGCGACCGGTTGGCTGACGGACGCGCAGATCGAGTCGATCACGGGCGATCCTAATCTGCAGAAAGCCCTGCGCGGCGGATGCAATACCGCGATCGTGTCACCAGAGGGGCAGCATCTGGCCGAACCCTTGCGGGCCGGCGAAGGGATGGTGATCGCCGACCTGGACATGTCGCTGATCACCAAGCGCAAGCGAATGATGGATTCGGTTGGCCACTATGCGCGGCCGGAGCTGCTGAGTCTTGCCATCAACGATCGGCCGGCGACGACGGTGACCCCGATGGGGATCAGCGGGTCGGCCGCACGCGACTTCGAGGGACATTGCCATGAGCGCGAACGCGAAACCGTCGGTGCAGAGCCGGCAATTGATGACTGAATTGCAGTCGGTGGGGCTGCGCCTCGCGGATCCGAGGGTTGGCGCCGCGAGCCGGCGCGGCGGCGCCGGACCATCCGATCACAAGGCCGTGACGGTCGACGGCGTGACCATCATGGTGCCCGTGCACACGAGCACCGCGTGGGATTCGCCGTTCGTCGCGGCGGCGCCCGATGCGGCGGGTGTCAGCCTGCTCTCGCGCGGCACCATCCCGATCGCGAGCATCAGCTTTCCGTCGAGCCCGCGCTTCTACGCGTTGCAGACGCTGGAGGGCGTGCCGTACTCGCACATCGCGACGCTGCATGGTGCCGATGTGC
This sequence comes from Burkholderia sp. Bp9004, assembly GCF_003858025.1. Classification (NCBI taxonomy): domain Bacteria; kingdom Pseudomonadati; phylum Pseudomonadota; class Betaproteobacteria; order Burkholderiales; family Burkholderiaceae; genus Burkholderia; species Burkholderia sp. Bp9004. The sequence continues at coordinate 189,646 of NZ_QTQD01000007.1, forward strand.
TTGCGACCACGGTGTTGCAGACCTGCATTCGCTACGAAAGCCGGCGCAAGACCTGCCAGTTCTGCTCGATCGGCCAGTCGCTTGCGGCCGGCCGGACGATCGCACGCAAGACGCCCGAACAACTCGCCGAGGTTGCGCGCGCTGCGGTCCTGCTCGACGGCGTCAAGCACATGGTGCTGACGACCGGCACACCGCCGACGCCGGATCGCGGTGCGCGCGTGCTGTGCGAAAGCGCGTTCGCGATCAGGGCCGCGGTCGATCTTCCGATCCAGGCCCAATGCGAGCCGCCCGACGACGACGCCTGGTTCGACCGGATGAAGGCTAGCGGGATCGATACGCTGGGCATGCATCTGGAGGCCGTGACGCCGGCCGTGCGCGAACGAATCATGCCAGGCAAGGCGAGCGTGCCGCTGTCCCGGTATATGGCGGCATTCCGCGCGGCCGTCGCGGTGTTCGGCCGCGGACAGGTCAGCACTTACATCCTCGCCGGGCTCGGCGACAGCGCGACCGCGATTCTCGACATGTCGCGCGAACTGATCGCGTTGGGCGTGTATCCGTTCGTGGTGCCGTTCGTCCCGATCAGCGGCACGCCGCTGGAGAGTCATCCCGCGCCGTCGCCGGACTTCATGCGGGCGGTGCTCGAACCGCTCGGCGCCATGCTGCGCGACGCCGGCATGCGCTCCGCCGACATCAAGGCAGGCTGCGGAAAGTGCGGCGCCTGCTCGTCGCTTTCGACCTACGAGGGGTGAGCATGTACTGCGCAGAGATGGGACTGGCCGACAGCCGCGACACCTACCGGCCTGCCGAATACCGGATCAAATGGGCGGAGCTTCCTTGGGAAATCGATGAAGCGTACAAGCTGCGCCGGGCGGTGTTCTGCATCGAGCAGGGGATCTTCGCCGGCGACGATCGCGACGATATCGATCGCCACGCGCAATTGCTGGTCGCGGTCAGCTGCTGCGCCGGGCTGCCGGAGCAGGTGGTCGGCACGGTGCGGATTCATGAAACCGTGCCCGGAACCTGGATGGGTTCGCGGCTCGCGGTGCATCCGGCGTTTCGCAGGCAGGGCCGGATCGGCTCGATGCTGATCGCGCTGGCCGTCAGCAGCGCGCATGCCGAAGGTTGCCGGACCTTCGTCGCACACGTGCAAGCGCAGAACGTGCCGCTGTTTCGTCGGCTTCACTGGGACTCGCTCGGCGAAGAAACGTTGTTCGGACGTCCTCATCAACTGATGCAGGCGCAGCTTGCGCACTATCCGCCGTGCGGCACGCCGTTCGAGGGTTTCGTCCTGCGCTCGGAGGGGCGGCAATGAGTGTCGAAGATCGCATCGCAACGCTGCGCGCAAGCCGCGGCTTCCAGCACAAGCACGACATCTCCGGCGTGGTGGCGTCGCTCGCGGCAGCATTGCCGAACGGCGAACGGGATCTCGCACAGGCCGTTGCACTCGGCGACGACTGCGCGGCGATTCCCGACGCGGACGGCTACCTGCTATTTGCGATCGAGGGCATGGTCGGCGATTTCGTCGAGTCGATGCCGTGGTTCGCCGGTTACAGCGGTGTGATGGCGAACGTCAGCGACATCTACGCGATGGGTGGGCGGCCGATCGCCGTCGTCGACGCATTGTGGAGCGACGGAATCGACGCCGCGCGCCCCGTGCTCGCCGGGATGGCCGCGGCGGCGTCGGCGTATGGCGTGCCGATCGTCGGCGGCCACAGCAACACGCGCAGCGCGCAGGGGCAACTGGCCGTATCGATCGTCGGCCGGGCGCGCGCGCTGCTGTCGAGCTTCAGTGCGCGGCCGGGCGATCGCCTGATGATGGCGGTCGACCTGCGCGGCGCATTCGAGGAGCCGTATCCGTTCTGGAATGCGTCGGTCGCCGCGCCGCCGGCCCGGCTGCGTGGCGATCTCGAGATTCTGCCGACGTTGGCTGAAGACGGGCTGTGCGATGCCGCGAAGGATATCTCGATGGCGGGCGTGCTCGGTACGGCGCTGATGCTCGTCGAATGCTCGCGCGTTGGTGCGCGCATCGAGCTCGACGCGATTCCGCGTCCGCCCGGCGTCGACTTCGATCGCTGGCTGACGGCCTTTCCGAGCTACGGATTCCTGATGTCGGCCCGGCCGGCGCATGCCGACGCGATCGCGGAACGCTTCGCGGCGCGCGGGCTCGCGTGCGCCGTGATCGGCGATATCGATGCAACGCGTGAGGTCGTCGTCGAAGAAGCGGGCGAAACCGCGATGATGTGGGATTTCCGGATCGAACCGTTCATGACCGGCGTCGGCGGAGGTGTGCGATGAGCGGCGATACGTTGCGCATAGCGCTGCTTACCCACTCGGTCAATCCGCGCGGCGGTGTCGTGCACGCACTTGAACTCGCCCGTGCGCTGCACGAAACGGGAAGCAACGTCACCGTGTTCGCGCCGGCCGCGCCGGGCGAGGCGATGTTCCGCGAGGTCCCGTGCCGCGTCGTGCTGGCACGCGTCGATGGCCATCCGCGCAGCGTCGCTGAAATGCTGCGCGCGCGAATTTCCGCGATCAAGCACACCTTGCTGGAGAACGACGCAAGCAGGTTCGACGTTCTGCATGCACAGGACAGCATCACGGGCAATGCACTGGCCGAGCTGAAGCAGTCAGGGGCAATCGATGGATTCGTACGGACCGTACATCACCTCGACGTATTCGACGACCCGCAGCTCGAACGCTGGCAGGAGCGCGCGTGGCGAGAGGCGGATCAGGTGCTGTGCGTGAGCGCCGCCTGGGCCGCCACGATGCGGAACACGTTCGGGGTCGACGCAAGCGTCGTGTCCAACGGTGTGAACGTCGCCCGGTTCGCTCGTGCGCACCAGGCGGACATGCAGGCGGTGCGGCAGCGATTCGGCCTGCACGGCGCGCCGGTTGTCCTGGCGATCGGCGGGATCGAGCAGCGGAAAAACTCGATCGCGTTGCTCGAGGCGTTCGCACGGCTGCGCGGCACGATGCCCGAGGCACGCCTCGTGATCGGGGGCGGCGCGAGTCTGCTCGATCACGATGCATATGCGCGCCGTTTCGTCGCGCGCGCCGCCGCGCTCGGGCTGGGGATCGGTGTCGACGAACCCGTCGTACCGACGGGGCCGCTGGACGACGCGGCGCTGATCGCGCTGATGCACTGCGCCGACGTGGTGTCGATGGTGTCGATCCGGGAGGGGTTCGGTCTGGTCGTCCTCGAGGGGCTCGCCTGCGGAAAGCCCGTCGTCGTGTCGGAAATCGCCCCCTTTACCGAGTATCTGGACGAGCGCGCGTGCATCTGGGCCGATCCCGACGACGTGGATTCGATCGCCGACGCGCTGTGCGATGCGTTCTCGGGACGGCGTGCTCCGGATTTTGCACATGCCGTCCCCGCGCTGCTGAACCGCTTCACATGGGAAGCGAGTGCGCGCAGGCATCTGGACATCTACCAGGACAGGCTGGCGCAGCGTGCGCAAGCATCGTCCGCCGAGTGAGGAGGAATCATGCCGGTCATGCATTTTCGGGTCCGTTGGCCCGACCAGTCGGAAACCAATTGCTATTCGCCTTCGACCGTCGTGTCGGAATTCTTTGCGCCCGACACGCAGTACGCGCTTGACGATTTCGTCGAGCGGGCCCGCCGCGCGCTGGGCATCGCGTCCGATCGCGTACGCGAAAAATACGGGTTCGCTTGCTCGGCCGCGATGGACGAGCTGGCACGGATTGAAGCGCACGCGGAACGATTTGCGCCGCAGGGCGATGCGACCGTGACCGTCATCGAGCTCGTTTGAGGCGTCCGGCATACGGAAATCCATTGTCGTCTTCAACACACATTCAGGACTGCATCATGTCAAGCGAAAGCGTTGTTTCATCCAGCCTCCCGGATATCGATTCCCATCTCGGCGTAGCCGTCATCGGTGGCGGGCAGGCGGGATTGTCGATCAGCTACTACCTGAAGCAGGCAGGCATCGATCATCTCGTATTCGAAAAGGAAACCGTGACGCACACGTGGCGCAAGCAGCGCTGGGACGCGTTCTGTCTCGTGACGCCGAACTGGCAGTGTGCGCTGCCGGGCTATCCGTATCGCGGTGCCGATCCGCACGGCTTCATGACGAAGGACGAGATCGTCGAATATCTCGACGGCTTCATCCGCAGCGTCGATGCACCGGTGCTGGAACATACCGCGGTCGAGCGCGTGGCGCGCGACGCGGACGGACGCTATCGCATCGCGACGTCGCGCGGCACGTACACGGCGGATCGGGTCGTCGTTGCATCGGGTGGCTACCATCGGCCGATCGTGCCGCGCATGGCCGAGCGGCTTCCTGCATCGATCGTGCAGATCCAGTCTTCGGAATACCGGAATCCGGCCGCCTTGCCGGACGGACCGGTTCTCGTGGTCGGATCGGGACAATCGGGTGCGCAGATCGCGGAAGACCTCCACCTCGCCGGACGAAAGGTGTTCCTCGCGGTGGGCGATGCCCCTCGCTGTGCCCGTTTCTACCGGGGCAGGGACGTCGTCGACTGGCTGGCAGACATGCAGTACTACGACATGCCGGTCGATGCGCATCCGCTGCGCGAAGGTGTGCGCGACAACACCAATCACTATGTGACCGGCCGCGACGGCGGGCGCGACATCGATCTGCGCCGCTTTGCCGTCGAAGGGATGGAACTGTATGGTCGGCTGGAGGATTTTACGGACGGACAGTTGCGATTTTCCGCGGATCTGTCGGCGCGGCTCGACAGCGCGGACGATACGTACAACCGGATCAACGCCGGCATCGACGCCCATATCGAGAAGAACCGGATCGCGGCGCCGCCGGCGACGCGCTACGAACCCGTGTGGCGTCCGGCCGGCGAGCGCACGGCGCTCGATCTCGCGGCCAGCGGCATCGCATCGGTCATCTGGTGCATCGGCTTCACCCCGGATTTCAGCTGGCTGGATGCGCCCGTCTTCAACGGTCGCGGCTATCCCGCGCACCGGCGCGGCGTGACGCCGGTTTCGGGGCTCTACTTCGTCGGGCTGCCCTGGCTGTACACGTGGGGTTCGGGTCGATTCTCCGGGGTTGCGCGCGATGCCGCCCATATCGTCGACCAGATCCAGGCAGAGATGACGGCCGGGCGGTGCTCGGCCGAAAGCCTGGCCGCCTGATGCCGATGCATACCGCCATCCATCGCTATCGGGCCGGCATGCCGCAACTCGCGCACACGGGGCTCGCGGAAAACTGGCTGCTCAAGGAGTGCGGGCAACGCCACTGGGACGCGCTGGCCGCGCATAGCGGCCGCGACGTGCCCGAGTTCTTCGACGATGAGGGGCGGCGTGCCTACGCGTCGTTCGTTGCGGTGCGCGTGGACATGAACCGCCGCCAAGCGATCTGCGAGAACGACACGTTCGCGCTTCATGTCGCGCTTCACCGGGTCGGCCCGATTCGCCATTTCAGCGAACAGCGGATCCGGCACGGCGACGAAGAAGCCGGAGTCGTGCGGATGATGTCGACGTTCGTGACGCGCGAACATGCCGGCAGCAACCGTTCGGTGATGAAGGCGCGAATGACCGGCGTCGACGGCCGCACCGGACCGGTCCCGGCCGATGCGCTGTCGATGGCGGAACGGGCGAAGAAGGTGCGGGTGCGGGATTTGTCGATCGTACCGGCGCTCGCCGGCCTCACCGAGGACGATGGCGCAAGCGTCTCGTTCCTGCCGTGCCCGAACATGGATTTCAACGGCGCGGACCTGCTGTACTTCGCCAGCTTCCAGGCATTCGTCGACCGCGCGGAATGGCAGCATTACCGCTTCGCGCACGCACCGGTGCTGGCGGCGCGTCAACTGTACTTTCACGGAAATCTCGACATCGGCGATGCGTTGACCGTGCGTTTCTTGCGTGCCCGACCTGATGCGGGGGGCTTGCTGCACTGGAGCGAAATCGTGCGCGACAGCGACGGGACGAAGATTGCCGACGTGATCACGCAAAAGCACTGGAGCCGGGCATGAACGAAGCGGCAATCATGGAGCCGGGCGCTGACGTGGAGAGCGTCGCGCGGAACGACCGAGGCGCGCGGACGGTGCCGCTGCGCACACTCTACACGCAGCGCGATCTCGAAGCGGTCGCGCATCTCGACGGCATGCCCGGCGCATGGCCTTATGTGCGCGGGCCGTACGCGTCGATGTATACCGATCGCCCATGGACGATCCGGCAGTACACGGGGCACGCGGACGCGACCGATTCCAATCTTGCGTTTCGCACGGCACTCGAGCAGGGCGCGCAGGGGCTGTCCGTGGCATTCGACCTGGCGACGCAGCGAGGCTACGACTCGGATTGCGCCGACGCGCGGGCCGATGTCGGTGTGGCCGGCGTCGCGATCGATACGGTCGAGGACATGGTGCGACTGTTCGACGGCATCGCGCTCGACCGCACGACCGTGTCGATGACGATGAATGGCGCGGTCCTGCCGATCATGGCGGCGTTCGTCGTGGCCGCCGAGGAGCAGGGTGTGCCGCCCGCCCGGATCGGCGGGACGGTTCAGAACGACATCCTGAAGGAGTACATGGTCCGCAATACGTGGATCTTCGAGCCGGCGCCGTCGATGCGGATCGTCGCAGACGTCGCGTTGTGGCTGGCGGAGCACGCCCCGCGCTTCAATGCGCTGTCGGTGTCGGGATATCACTTCCAGGAAGCCGGCGCCGATGCCGTGCTCGAACTCGCGTTGACGCTGTCGAACGCGCGTGCGTACGTCGACACGCTGGCCGCACGTGGCATGCCTGCTGATGAAGCGTGCTCCCGTCTGAGCTTTTTCTTCGGCGTGGGCAGTGATTTCTATACGGAAATCGCCAAGCTGCGCGCGGCGCGTCTGCTGTGGGCGGAGATCGCGCATGCGTGCGGCGCGCGTTCGCCCCGGGCGTGCGCACTGCGCATGCATTGCCAGACATCGGGCTGGTCGTTGACGGCACAGGAGCCGGAAAACAACATCGTTCGCGTGACCGCGCAGGCGATGGCCGCGGCGTTCGGCGGCACGCAGTCGCTGCACACGAATGCGTACGACGAAGCGCTTGCACTGCCCTCGGCGTCGGCCGCGCGCCTCGCTCGCAACACGCAGCTGATTCTGCAGCATGAAACGGGACTGTGCGACACGGTCGATCCGTGGGCCGGTTCGTACATGATGGAGTCACTGACGGACGGCATCGCGACACGTGTGCGCGCCGAGCTGGCTGCCATCGACGCGCAGGGCGGCGTGATCGCCGCAATCGAGTCCGGCTGGGTCAAACGGCGCTTGCTGCGTGCCGCGGCCGCGACGCAGGCGCAGGTCGATTCCGGGCGCCGGACCGTGGTCGGCGTGAACCGTTTCGTCGCGAGCGATCCGACGGACGCGTTCATGGTGCGCGAGGTGGACGGCCGTCATGTTCGGGCCGGGCAGGAACGGCGAATCGCAGCCGTCAAGGCCGCGCGCGATCCGGTGCGGGTTGCGACGGCGTTGCGGCGGCTGGCCGATGCGGCGCGCGACGGCACCGGAAACCTGCTCGCACTGGCGATCGACTGCATGCGGGCACGTGCGACCGTCGGGGAGTGTACGCGCGCGCTCGAATCGGTATGGCCGCGGCATGCCGCGGCGGTGGAAGCGGACGGCGAGGGTGTCTACGGCGACCATCGGCAAGGCGACGCCGCATGGCGGGCGGCGAAGGGCCGCGTCGACCGGCTGGCGAAACGGGCCGGTCGCCGGCCGCGCATCGTGATCTCCAAGCTCGGCCAGGACGGACACGACCGCGGTGCGGCCGTCGTCGCAGCTGCGCTCGAGGACGCCGGATTCGACGTCGTTCGCCTGCCGCTTTTTCAGCAACCCGCATCCGTGGCGGCAGCAGCGCAGGCGCACAGCGCCGATATCGTCGGCATTTCGTCGTTGTCGGGCGCCCACCTCGAGCTCGTCGAAGAACTGCTCGACGAACTGGCATCGCATCGCGCCGAGATTCCGGTGGTGTTGGGCGGCATCGTTCCCGCCGCGGATGCGCGACATCTGAAGGCGAAGGGTGTCGCAGCGACTTTCGGGCCCGGCGTATCGCTCGACGCGATCGCCGAAGCGCTTTGCGCATGTATCGAGCGGGCTCGATGCGCACACCCGGCGGACGGCGCGAGCTGACGCGGGACGGCCGGCCGTTCATGCGACAGCGGTTGCGTCGCACGAACGATCGGCCGCAGCCGCGTCAAGCGAGCACGGCAACGCCGTCGGCCGCTCGCACGCCTTGGCCGGCGTCGAGCACGAACAGCGGATTGATCTCGGCTTCGACGAGCCGCTCGCCGAGCTGAAGCGCCATCCGCGAGAACGCCACGAGCGCGGCGGCGAGCGCTTCGACATCGGGCGCGAAGCCGGCCGCGATCTCGACGTCGCAGCGCATGCGCGTGAGACGCCCGCCGATCCCGCCCGCGCTCAGGCCGACCGCCACGCCGCCGACATTGCTCTTGTGCGTGATGCGGTTCGACAGACGCTCGAGCACGACGCGATCGTCGAAGTCGCGCGCAGCCTGCTCCGCATCCGCGGCGGTGCGGACGATGCGTTCCCGCGCGGGCGGGATGCCGAAGCGCGCGAACAGCGCCCTGTCCTGCGCTTCGTCGAGCGCCTCGGCCGGCAGGTCGGCCAGGTCGACCGCAATTGCTTCAACTACATTGATCGCACCAACATCGGCTGCGCGGCGCTGACGATGAACCGCGATATCGGCCTGACCGTCAGTCAGTTCGGCATGGCGGCCGGGCTGTTCCGGAGGGCGGGTGCAATCCACGTGGATGCGGGCACCCATCAGGCGCGGCGCGGCGGAAAGTCCGAAGCGATGAGCGTCCCGCGCGCACCGCTCCGGATCATGACGCCGACAACCTCATCGACACCCCCGTCGCCGTATAAACCGGCGTCGCCTTGAACCCGTCGACCGTCACGGTCGAGAACTTCGCTGAAGCCGCCGCGCCGTCGATCAGCGCGATCGTGTCGCCGGCCTTCGGCGCATAGCCGTTCACGAACTTCACGTGCAGCGTGCCGCCCGCGACGGTGAGCGGGCCGCCGACACGCAGCCGTCCGCCGCCGTTGCCGTCGATATCGAGTTCGAGCGTCGTGTTGTCGAGCTGCGTGTAGCGTGTCGCGACCGTCACGGGCGACGCGGCCGCGATCCGTACGCTGCCGCCCGAGCCGACATAGACGTCACCGGTGCCGAACGCGCTCGCCGATGCAGCGGCGAGCGTGCCGCCGCTCACCTGCGTGCCGCCCGTATAGCTGTTGTTGCCGGCGAGCGTCAGCGTGCCGGTGCCTTGCAGCGTCAGCTTGCCGGCGCCGGCGATGTCGTTGCGCCACTGGTCGGCCGCATTGAGCCCGCCCTGGGATGCATCCATCGACACGACGACGTTGCCGCTGAACGCGCCGTAACCGTCGGCCGCGGCGAACAGGTTCAGGCGGCCCCAGCCTTCCGCGTCGTCCATCACCGGGTAGCCGGACTGCACTTCGGTGGTCTTCAGCACGACGCGCCGCTGATCCGCGCTCAGATACGGGAAGCGCGTCTGCAGCAGAATTTCCGCGCCCTTCGGCACCACGGGCGGCGCGCCGGTCGATTCGATCGTGCCGAAGCCGAACGTCATGCGGCGCGCGAAGGCCGTCTTGTTCGTCGCGTAATCGGCAAACCGGTCGGTGGTCGGCGTGCCCGAGTGCGCGAAGGCGGCGAACGTCGTATCGGTCGTTCCCGTGAGCTGCTGCAGCGTCTGATGGGCCTGCGCATACGCGGCCTGCGCGTCGCTCGCGTACGCGGTCAGGTTCGCCGCGCTGATCGCGAGCGCGAGCATGCGGCCGCCGATCACGTCGAGCGGCGAGTGCATGCCGGCGAGGATCCGGTTTTCGCCGAGTTCGAGACCGCGGCTGACCATCTCCTGGAAGCGCTCCGGCACGAGCCACGCCATCGTCATCGCGTCGCGCATCGCTTCGGCCGTGTGGCCGCTGATGAAGCCGCCGTCGGTGGCGGGCGTCGTGCTTTCCGCCGGCACGAGCGTCGGCGCGACGACCACGCTCGTGCTCCAGCGGTACGGCCGCGCATACTTGTAGAAGCGCTTCGACGGCTCGGTCGACGCGTTGTTGCCCATCTCGTTGAGCAGGTCGACGACCTTGCCGAAGTTCGTGTTCGTGCTGCTGCCGACACCGACGTTGTTGCCGGAATCGTTGTACAGCACCGTCGTCGCGTCGGCGGGCACGCTGGTGATGCTGGTCGTCTGCTGGGCCGCGGTGCGCCATGCGTCGGTGAGCGGCCCCATGCCGTCGGTCACGCTGTAGCCCTTGCCGCGCCGGTCGTCGAAGTAGGCGGCGTCGGCCTGTTGCTGCGTGCGGGCGGTGGTTGCGTTGATCACGTACTGGACATTGGCGTTGAGCACCGTGTCGTTCAGGATCGTGCCGCAAGGCGTGCCGCTGCCGGGCAGGCCCGAGCAGGTCGACGGCGAGATCGCCGGAAACGCGCCGTTGGCGGGCGCGCTCACGCCGGCATCGACCAGCATCGTCGCCGGCTGCCACAGGTCGAGGAAGCGGCTCACCACGCGCACGGCGGCGTTGGTCGACAGCGTTGCATAGCGCGCGTCGCCGCGCTGGTTGGTCGCGATGTTGTCGACGAAGGCCGGCACGCTCGGCACGGGCGCGCTGTCGACGAAACCGGGGTCGGCCGGCGGTGCCGGCATGGCCGCGCTGGTCGCGGTGGTCGACGCGACATCGTCGCCGCCGCCGCATGCGGCGAGAACGATCGCACTCGACAGCGCTGCGACGTGCAGCGGGAAACGGCTTCGTGACGCAAACATGCGAGACTCCATCCTGAGTGTTGAAGATGGCGGATTGTCGTGGGCGATCGTGACGCAGCCGTTAAGGATTTGTTTCGGGTCGCGGACGATGCGCCCGAATGTTCACTATGTGGTGAATTCGTGATGCTGAACGTTTGCGGCCCGATCGATTCTGCCGTCGGCCGATGTTCTGCAGCGTGCGGATACGGGCAGGCGGTGCTCGCGCGGGTGCTTGAAGGGGAGCGGAACCGGCACGGTCAAGCCGGTTGAGCCAGCGACTTCGCGTCGGCGTGGCACACGCGATTTCTGCCCTGGCGCTTCGCCGCATAGAGGGCGAGGTCCGCCTGATGCGACAACGCGTGCACGGACCTCGGGTGCGCGCGGTGCCCGGTCGCGCAGCCGATGCTGACCGTGAAAGCCGGAATCGTCGCGTCGAACCCGTCGAGCCCGTTGCGCTCCACGGCGCGGCGAATCGCCTCGGCGACCTGCGCGGCGCCGCCTTCGTCCGTGTCGGGCAACACGGCGACGAATTCCTCGCCGCCGTAGCGCGCGGCGAGATCGCCGCGCCGCCGCGTATGCGCACGGATGCACTCGGCGAGAAAGCGCAGCGCGATGTCGCCTTGCGCATGGCCGTACCGGTCGTTGTACTGCTTGAAGTGGTCGGCGTCGATGAACAGCACCGACAGGCTGCCGTCGCTGCCGCGCTGCAGCCGCTCCCATTCGTCGGCGAGCGCGGCATCGAGCGCGCGACGGTTGTGCAGGCCCGTGAGCGGATCGGTGCGCGTCAGGTCGGTGAGCAGCGTCTGCTTGCGCAGGTTGTCCCGCAGCGCGAACGCGAGCAGCCATACCACCGCGCAGAACAGTGCACCGATGACGGACGCAGACACACCGACCGTCCACGCGAGGTGCGTGGTGCCGGCCAGCACGTCGCGCTCGGCCGGCGCGACCACGGCAATCAGCGGCGTTCCGGGCACACGCTGGAACGTATAAAGCCGCACGGTGCCGTCGATGCTCGAGCGCGCCACATAGAAACCCGATTCGCGGTTCACCATCCGTTCGAACGACTTCGAGCGGCGCAGGCGGACCATCTGGTGATCGCTCAACGGCGGGTTGCGCGCGAGGATCGTGCCGTCCGCGCGCAGGATCGCGCTGACGCCGTGCGGCCCGACGTTCAGGCGGGACAGGAGGCGATCGAAGTAGGCGAGGTCGATGGCGACCACCGCGATCCCGTCGAACGTGTGATCCGCCCGCTCGATGCGCCGCGACAGCGCGATCGATTCCGTGTCGCCGCGCGAACGCGCGCGATACGCCTCGGACACGTAGAGGCCGACGTTGTCCGCATCGCGATGGACCTTGAAGTAGTCGCGATCGCTGAAGTCCCAGTTGTGGGTCGGGCTGCAACAGCCGTCGATCAAATGGCCGTAGCGGTCCGTCACGCCCATGCCGGTCACGTATTGCGCCGCCGTGCGCTCGAACAGCACGTCGTGACGCAGCCCGGCGTCCATGCGTGCGACGGCGGGATTGCCGAGATCGATGGCCAGCGCGACGAGCGCATTGTTGGACGTTTCGACGGTGCGCGCGATCTCGCTGACCAGGACGGCCGCGACATTGCGCGACGTCTCGTGCGCATGCTCGACGACTTCGCTTCGCGCGGCCCACAGCGTCGCTGCGCTGATGCCGAACGCCGCGAGCGACATCAGCGTGCCCAGCACACCGACGATCAGATGGTGGCGGCCGGCCCAGTCGGCAATTTTCTCGATCGAAGTGAATGCAGGCATTGCTCGCGTTCGTGCGGGGAGCCGGCTGCGACCGCAGCGGCGCGGGTCAAATCCGGGTTAACGGCACCGTTAACCGGAAATCGAGGCCGACATGCGAAGCGATGACTGCATGGGTGCCGCAAACGTGTGCGGCCGGAGCGCGCCGGTCGCGGCGCGCCGCGCAACGGAACGCAGCGGCCGCGGATGCGGGCGGCTGCGCGGGATCAGTCGAGCCCGCCCTGGCACAGATACTTGATCGACAGGTAATCGTCGAGGCCGTAGCGCGAGCCTTCACGGCCGTAGCCCGATTCCTTCACGCCGCCGAACGGCGCGGCTTCGCTCGCAAGCGCGCCCTCGTTGATGCCGACGATCCCTGTTTCGAGCCGGGCCGATACGCGCGCGATGCGGCGCACGTCCTGCGTGTAGAAATATGCGGCAAGCCCGAACGGCGTGTCGTTCGCGGCGTCGACGGCTTCGTCCTCGGTAGCGAACCGAAACAGCGCGGCGACCGGGCCGAAGGTTTCCTCGCAGGTCAGCTGCATGTCGGCGGTGGCGTCGGCGAGCACCGTCGGCGCGTAATAGTTCGGCCCGAGTTCGGGCAGGCGCTTGCCGCCCGTGAGCACGCGTGCGCCGCGCTCGATCGCGTCGCCGACGTGGCGCGCGATCTTGTCGATCGCGCGCGCGTTGATCATCGGGCCGATCTGCGCGGCCGGGTCGGTCGCCGGCGCGACCTTCAGCGCGGCGACGCGCGCGGCGAGTTTCGCGGCGAAGGCGTCGTAGACGCCGGCCTGCACGTACACGCGATTCGGCGACACGCAGGTCTGGCCACCGTTACGGAACTTGGCGGCCATCAGCCCGTCGACCGCGGCGTCGAGCTCGGCATCGTCGAACACGATGAACGGTGCATTGCCGCCGAGCTCCAGCGACAGCTTCTTCAGCGTCGCGGCCGATTCGCGCGCGAGCAGCTTGCCGACGGGCGTCGATCCGGTGAACGTGATCTTGCGCACGCGAGCGTCGGCGAGCCAGTCGGCCACCGCGTCGATGCCGCGGTCACGCGACGCGGCGATCAGGTTCAGCACGCCGGGCGGCACGCCGGCTTCCTGTGCGAGGAAGGCCAGCGCGAGCGCCGTGAGCGGCGTGTCTTCCGCCGGTTTCGCAACGACCGTGCAGCCGGCCGCGAGCGCGGGTGCGATCTTGCGCGCGATCATCGCGAGCGGAAAATTCCACGGCGTGACCGCGGCGACGATGCCGATCGGCTCCTTGACCGCACTCAGCCGCTTGCCGCGCTGCTGCTGCGGAATCAGGTCGCCATAGGTGCGCGTCGCTTCCTCGGCGAACCACAGCACGTACGACGCGCCGTACGCGACTTCGCCGCGCGCTTCGGCGAGCGGCTTGCCTTGTTCGCGCGACATCAGCGCCGCGAGATCGTCGGTGTGCGCGACGATCGCCGCATGCCACGCGCGCAGGATGGCGGCCCGCTCGCGAGCGGGCGTTGCGCGCCATCCGGGCAGCGCGCGCGCTGCCGCGTCGGTCGCGGCGCGCGCGTCGGCGGCGCCGCTGTCGGGTGCGTGGGCAACGATCTCGAGCGTCGCGGGATCGGTGACGTCGAAGCGGCGGCCGTCGAGCGCATCGCGCCAGGTGCCGTCGATCAGGTTGGCGGTGCGAACGAGTTCGGTTCGGGACAGCGTAAGCGGCATGACAGATCCTTGGATGGGGCGATTCGGTGACGACGGCAGCGGCGCGGGCGCGCGACTACCCCGCGCGGACGGCTAGCCGCCGCGTTCGTGGATGCCGCGCGCTGTCCGTCAGTGACGCTCGCCGAACAGCGATTCGAGCGGGTAGTGCCGTTTGACGAACGGCGACTTGATGATGACGTAACTGAAATACTTCTCGATGCCGATGTTTTGCTCGAGCAGCCCTTCGACGATCGTCTGGTAATGGCTCACGCTGCGCGTGATGAACTTCAGCAGATAGTCGTAGCCGCCGCTCGCGAGGTGGCACTCGACGATCTCGTCGACGTTGCGGATCGCCGCGACGAAACGGTCGAAGTCCTCGCGCCGGTGGTCGGCCAGCGTGACTTCGGTAAACACGACCTGCACGTCGCCGAGTTTCTCGAGCTGGATGTGCGCGCCGTAGCCGCCGATGTAGCCGGCCTTCTCGAGCCGCTTCACGCGGATCAGGCAAGGACTGGGCGACAGCCCGACCGCATCGGCCAGTTCGACGTTGGTCATGCGGCCGCGCTTTTGCAACTGGGAGAGGATGCGCAGGTCGATGCGATCCAGCTTGCTGTCCGTCATGTTCACGTGAGAGGGAAAAAATGGAATGTCCGGTTACTTTAGAGTCGAACGATGGCCGCCACAAGCCCGGCTTTCCCTTGGCCGGTCAGGCCGGCTGCGCGTGCGCGGTGTCGAGCGCGCGCTGCACGCCCGCGTCGGCCAGCACGTCGTCGAGCGTCTTGCGCACGCGTTCGAACATCAGGTCGAACTCGCCCGCGCTGAAGCTCAGCGCCGGCGCGAAACCGAGCACGCCGTCGCCGAATGCGCGAAACACCACGCCGTTCGCGTACGCGGCGGCGGCAATCCTGTCGGGCACGTTCAGCGCAGGGTCGAAGCGCGTCTTGCGTGCCTTGTCGGCGACCAGCTCGAGCGCGCCGAGCAGCCCGACCGAACGGGCGTCGCCGACGAGCGGATGCGCGCGCAGCGCATCGAGCCCCGCGGCGAAACGCGGCGCCATCGCCTGGCCGTTCGCGAGCAGCCCGCCTTCGTGATAGAGCTTCAGCACCTCGAGGCCGATCGCCGCGCTGACCGGATGCGCGGAATACGTATGGCCGTGCCCGACCGCGGGCGAATCGGCGCGGCTGCCCGCGATCCCTTCGTAGATTTCATCGGACATCAGCACGGCACCCATCGGCGCATAGCCGGCGGTCAGCCCCTTCGCGACGGTCATCAGGTCCGGGTCGACCTGCTCGGTCTCGCACGCGAACAACGGGCCCGTGCGGCCGAAGCCGGTGATCACCTCGTCGGCGACGAACAGGATGCCGAGGCGCCGGCACGCGTCGCGCATCGCCTTCAGCCAGCCGGCCGGCGGCACGATCACGCCGCCGGAACCCTGCACGGGCTCGCAGAAGAAGGCCGCGACGTTGTCCGCGCCGAGTTCGGCGACTTTCGCTTCGAGCGCGGCGACCGACGCGGCGATCAGCGCCTGCGAATCGTTGCCGAGCGGATGGCGATACGGGTAGGGCGACGGGATGTGGTGCTGGTCCGCGCGCGGCAGGTCGAAGTGACGGTGGAACGCGGGCAGCGCGGTGAGACCGGCGCCGATCGACGACGAGCCGTGATAGCCGCGCTCGAGCGCGATCATGTGCTTTTTCGTCGGGCGGCCGGTTGCGTTGAAATAGTGCGTGATGAAACGCACCGCGGAGTCGATCGCATCCGAGCCGCCGAGCGTGAAGTACACGCGATTCAGCGACGGCGGCGCGAGCGCCGCGAGGCGTTCGGCCAGCTCGATCGCGGGTTGTGAGCCGAAATGGAAATAGCCGGTCGCGTAGGGCAGCTTCGCCATTTGTTCGGCGGCGGCCTTCACGATGCTGTCGCGGCCGTAGCCGACGTTCACGCACCACAGGCCCGAGAACGCATCGAGCAACGTGTGGCCGTCGGCGTCGCGCAGGAACACGCCTTCGGCGGATTCGAGCACGGTGACGCCGCGCGCCTCGTGCGCACGATAGTTGACGACAGGGTGGATCAGGTGTTGACGATCGGCTTCGATCAGCGCGGCTTGGTTCATGGCAGGGCGGGACTCTCGTCGGGTGTCAGCGTGAAGTCATGCTACCGGGCGAGAAATCCGCATGCGTCTTCAATTTGCGGCCTGAAACGTACGAAAGCGGTGTTTGCACGGGGCGCTTCGGCATTTTCTGCTGCGCGCCCCGCGGGGCCGGGCGCGCGCGTCAGTAGCCGCGTGCGCGATCGACGACGCCGATCATCGGCTGCCCCGCGCGATGGCGCGCGAGGTTTGCGAGCACGGCGTCGGCCGCGGTGTCGGGCCGCGTCGCGCTGGCGATGTGCGGCGTGATGCGAACGCGCGGATGCGTCCAGAACGGGTGGCCGGCCGGCAAAGGCTCCGGGTCCGTCACGTCGAGGATCGCGCTGTCGAGGCGGCCGCTGCCGAGCGCGGCGAGCAGCGCGGTCGCATCGAGCTGCGGGCCGCGCCCGACCTGCACGAGCGATGCGCCGGCCGGCAGCGCGTCGAACACGCGCGCGCCGAGCAGGCCGCGCGTGTCGTCGGTGAGCGGCAGCAGGCAGATCAGGA
Source organism: Burkholderia sp. Bp9004 (assembly GCF_003858025.1). Classification (NCBI taxonomy): domain Bacteria; kingdom Pseudomonadati; phylum Pseudomonadota; class Betaproteobacteria; order Burkholderiales; family Burkholderiaceae; genus Burkholderia; species Burkholderia sp. Bp9004. The sequence goes on from NZ_QTQD01000007.1 coordinate 206,464, forward strand.
TGTCGGTGCGGGCAAGGAACGCGTCGAGCGCCGCGTCGCCCGCGTAGCAGTCGATGCCGTCGAGCGTGCGCGGCGTGCGGCTCCAGCCGGCGCACGGGAAGCCGAAGCGCAGCAGCGTGTCGAGCACGGCCTGCCCGAGCGTGCCGAGCCCGAGCACGCCGACGCGTCGCGACGCGGCGGCGCGCACCGGCTTCTCGCGCCACACGTGCTCGCGCTGCTGCGCCGCATAGTCGAACAGGTCGCGATGGATCGTCAGCACGGCCTGCGTTACGTATTCGACCATCCCTTCGACGATGCCCGGCTCGATCATCCGCACGACCGGGATGTGCGCGGGCACGCACGACAGGTCGAACTGGTCGATGCCGGCGCCGACCGAAAACACGATCTCCAGATTCGGCAGCAGCGCTAACGGATCGTCGGGCGGCTGCCACGCGGCGAGATAGCGCACGGCCTTGGGGTCGCCGATGTCCGGCCAGATCCGGAACGCGAGGTCGGGCGCCTGTTGCGCGAAGCGCTGCGCCCATTGCGCGCCGCGCACCGGGTCGGCCTTGTAGAGAAAGCTCATCGTGCGTGCGGTTCAGCCGAGCGCCTGGTTGACGATCGCGAACGCGCGCAGTGCCGGATCGCGGGCAGGCGCCGCGCCGCGCGCCATCGCGACGACGGTGTCGACGCGCGGCAGACCGAGCCCCTGCAGCCAGTCCGACAGCCCGCTGTCGCCCGGCACGTCGACGCGCACGAACATGCCTTCGTGCAGCGCGAGCCAGTGGCTGATCAGTGCCTGCGCGCGCAGCGCGTCCGGTGCGATCACAGGGCCGATCACGTGGCCGCGACCGAAACGGCGAAAGAGCGCGAAGCCGAGCAGTTCGCCGTCGCGGTCGAGTGCGATCCCGTTGGCGACGCCGAGCAGCGCATCGATCACCGCATCGCGCGGGTAGCCGGCCGCGCGCGATGCGAGCGCGGCGAGACGCGGACCGTCGTTGGTGCCGAGCGGGCGCAGCCGCTCGCCCGGCGGCAGGGAGATCAGCGGCGGCTGGAACGCGGCGCCCTGGTGCTGGTCGATCGTGCCGATCGCCGCGAAGCCGAACTTCACGTAGAGCGGTTCACCGGACGGTGTCGCGTGCAGGAGGATCGTGCGCGTGCCGAGGCTGTCGACGACGCGCGCAAACAGTTCGCGGCCGATGCCGCGACCTTGGCGCTCGGGCGATACGATCACCATGCCGAGCGATGCGTGCGACTCGCCGAAGCGCCAGCCGAGCGCGGTGCCGACGATGCCGGATTCGTCTTCGGCGACGAAGCCGCTGCCGAGCTGGAATGCGAAGCGCCAGTCGTCGAGCCGGTGCGGCCACTTGACTGCTTCCGACAGCCGCAGCGCGGCAGGCAGGTCGGTTTCGGCGAAAGGACGATAGGTAAGCGTGCTGGAAGAATTGAGGTCGGCCACGCCGGACTCCGGATGGGTAGGAATGACATGTCGACTGTGCCAGCGCCACCACGGCGCGGATAGGACGATTCGCCTGTTTTCCGGCGGCGACGAGCGCGCGAGAGAGATCGACGCAAACCCGCTCGATCGGCGTGCGCGAACGCGCGGATCGTGCCGCCTCGGACCGTCTTCCCGGCAGCTTCTGCTGCATGAACGCCAGTACGATGGAAGCGGGGTGGCGCGCCGCTCGCTGCCGCGCCGAACCGCGTGGCGGCCACGCCGGGGCACGCGCGTCGCGGTTTTGCGAGACCCGTCGGCCGGCCCGAGCGCACCGCCCGGAATCGCACCGCAGATCGTGCCGTGCAGCGCGCCCAACACGCGGTGATTCTGCGTTTTGACCGGCGTCGAACGATGCGCGAAGGACTTTTTGCCCTGATTCAATTTCGTACAACCCAGCCCGTCCCCGGCCCTGCCGGGGCTTCACACCGACAGGACGTCACCATGATCCAATTTGAACCGAAGTTCATCACGTTCGACTGCTACGGCACGCTGACCCGCTTCCGGATGGCGGAAATGGCGCGCGAGGTCTACGCGGACCGGCTGTCGCCGGTCGCGATGGAGGAATTCGTGCGCGCGTTCGCCGCCTATCGGCTCGACGAGGTGCTCGGGGCGTGGAAGCCGTACCGCGACGTCGTCGTCAATGCGATCCGGCGCACCTGCGCGCGCATCGGCGTGCAGTTCGACGAGGCCGAGGCCGAGCGTTTCTATCATGCGGTGCCGACGTGGGGTCCGCATCCGGACGTGCCGGCCGGGCTTTCGCGGCTGGCCACGAAGTACAAGCTGGTGATCCTGTCCAACGCGTCGGACGACCAGATCATGAGCAACGTCGACAAGCTCGGCGCGCCGTTCCATGCGGTGTTCACCGCGCAGCAGGCGCAGTCGTACAAGCCGCGGATGCAGGGCTTCGAATACATGTTCGGCAAGCTCGGCTGCAAGCCGGAGGACGTGCTGCACGTGTCGTCGAGCCTGCGCTACGACCTGATGACGGCCGAGGACCTCGGCATCAAGCACAAGGCATTCGTGAACCGCGGCCACGAGCCGGGCACGCCGTTCTACAACTACTACGAGGTGTCGGACATCGGCCATCTCGCGACACAGCTCGGGCTGTAAGCGACGCCGCGCCGGCGTGGGGCCGTGTGCCCCGCGCGCGCGGCCGTGCCCGTCGCGATCGACCGGGGTGGCGCGACGGCCGTTCCGCCTTGCGCGTACGATCACCGCACGAATCGAGGGTAATTACCGATACAGAGCCATTCAAGGCAGGGGCGCCGGGGCCGATATATGTACCGAACGGTTAATATATCGAGGCCCTCCGCATGAAGTTGTCCACGAAACTGCTGATGCTCGTCGCCGCGGCGCTGCTCGGCGTTGCATTGCTTGCCGCGATGTCGCTGTATACGCTGCGCGACGCGCTGATCGACAGCCGTCGTGAAGAGATCGTCATTCTTCTGACCAAAGCCGAGCATCTGGTCGACGCGTATCGCGCGATGCAGGCGAACGGCACGCTCACGCCAGATCAGGCCCAGCAGCAGGCCAAGGCCGCGTTGTCCGCGCTCAATGCGAATTCGAAAAGCTACTACTGGGTGACGACGTCCGACGGCGTCAACCTCGTGCATCCGAACGCGAAGTTCATCGGCACCCGCGCCAAGGGCAACCGCACGACCAGCGGCATGACCGACAGCGAGGCGTACCGCGCCGGAATGGCCCAGGCGCATTTCGCGCTCGTCGACGTGCTGATCAAGCGCAGCCCGGACGCGGACGTGGAGCCGAAACTCCAGGGCGTGGTCGCCGTTCCGGAGTGGGACTGGTGGATCGGCACGGGATTCTTCTACGACGACATCAATGCCGCGTTCACGCGGCTCGCGCAGGTGCTGGGCGCCATCACGCTCGTCATCGCCGCGGCGCTCGCGGCGATCGCGTGGGGGGTGTTGCGCAGCGTCCGGCGCACGCTCGGCGGCGAGCCGGCGCATGCGACGCACATTGCGGCCCGCATCGCCGCTGGCGAACTGGACGTGCAGTTCGATACGGCGAACGCCGCGCCGGGCAGCCTGATCGTCGCGCTCGCCGACATGAAGGCCCGACTGACCGAGACCATCGCCGAAATCCAGACCACGACCCACTCGATTGCCGTCGGCACCGGCGAGATCGCGCAAGGCAATCTGGACTTGTCGCAGCGCACGGAGGAACAGGCCGCGTCGCTGCAGCAAACGGCCGCCAGCATGGAGCAGATCACGTCGACGGTCAAACAGAATGCCGACAATGCACGTCAGGCGAATGCGCTCGTGACCCACGCGAAGGAGGCGACCGAACTCGGCGGCGCCGCCGTGCGCGAAGTCGTCGAAACGATGCGGCAGATTTCGGACGGATCGGTGCGGATCGCCGACATTACCGTCGTGATCGAAAGCATCGCGTTCCAGACGAACATTCTCGCGCTCAACGCCGCGGTCGAGGCCGCGCGGGCCGGCGAGGAAGGGCGCGGGTTCGCGGTCGTGGCCTCGGAGGTCCGCTCGCTCGCGCAACGCAGCGCGGCGGCCGCGAAAGACATCAAGGGATTGATCGAGGCGTCGGTCGAGCGGGTCGGCAGCGGCAGCCGGCTCGTCGAGACAGCGGGCGCGCGCATGACGGAGATCGTGCGGTCGATCGACCGGGTGGCCGACATCATGGGCGAGATTTCAGCGGCATCCGCCGAGCAAAGCACCGGCATCGAGCAGGTCGGCCTGGCGGTCGCGCAAATGGACGAAGTGACCCAGCAGAATGCCGCGCTGGTGGAGCAGGCTGCCGCTGCCGCGTCCTCGCTGGATGAACAGGCGGCACGCTTGCGGGCCGCCGTATCGGTGTTCAGGCTGGCTGCCTGACGGCCGCGTGCCGGCATCTGCCGGCAACGACATCATCGCGTCTCCCTCACGCCACGCCGGCATGTGTCCGACGTGCGCGCCGACACGCCGGCATCGACCGCATCGACCGCATCGCGGCAGGGAATCACGGCCTGGTGGCCCGTCACGGGTTCGTTCCCGGCGTCGGGCAACCCGGCCGTCTTCCCGTTATCCGGCACAGCCGCTTCGACGTCGCCGCAATCTCCCGATCTTTCAGGCTCAAGGCGTCCTCACGGCTGGCACCCGCTGTCGCATGTGCACGCGGCGTTCCGGTCGTTTCGGGCACTGCGGGCCGCGAGTGCGCATTCCACGCAAACATGCTGTTTGAGGGAGCCGAACGCGCTTCGGATGCCGAACGGCCAATTTTGTCGGCGCAATCTGCCGCGTGCATCACTTTACGATTTCCTTCGTCGCGCACGCGCTGCGCAGCCGTCGCGACGTGGCATCGAGCAAACGGCGGCGCGCGTGGTCACGCAGCAAATCATGCTGCGCAGGTGGCCCAAAACGGTCGAATCGTGTCGTGCAGCCGCCCCGAATCGCGACAACCCGCATTTTGGCGATGCTTAAATGAACTCAATGCGCACGACGTCGTGTTCGCCACCAGCAGGCAGGCGCGGCGGGTTTTCTCGAACCACGCTGGATCCCAGGACCCCACTTTCCACAGTCAGGAGCAGTTCGGATGAGCGACGATATCGACAACGGCGGCAAGGGCGGCATCACGCGCCGCGACATGATGCGGGTCATGGCGGCGAGCGGCATGATGGCCGTCGGTGGCGGCGGCCTGCTGACCGGCATGCAATCCGCGTTCGCCGCGCCCGCGCCGAAGCGCGGCGGCAAGATCCGGGTCGCGAACGAATCGAGTTCGACGGCTGATACGCTCGACCCGGCCAAGGGCTCGACGGGCGCCGACTACATTCGATTCTTCATGTTCTACAGCGGCCTCACGCAGCTCGATGCGAGCCTGACGCCGCAGATGAATCTCGCCCAGTCGTTGCAGACGACCGACGCGAAAACGTGGGTCATCAAGCTGCGCAAGGGCGTCACGTTCCACGACGGGAAACCGGTCGGGCCGGCCGACGTGGTGTTCTCGCTGATGCGCCACAAGAACGCGGCCACCGCCTCGAAGGTCAAACCGCTCGCCGATCAGTTCGCCGATGCGAAAGCGAGCGGCCCGGACGAGGTCACGCTCACGCTCGCCAGCGCGAACGCCGATCTGCCGGTGATTCTCGCGACGCCGCAGCTCGTGATCGTCAAGGACGGCACGACCGACTTCAGCACCGGCATCGGCTGCGGCCCGTACAAGCTGAAATCGTTCAAGCCGGGCGTGTCGACCGTCGGCGTGCGCAACGACAGCTACTTCAAGCCGGGGATGCCGTATCTCGACGAGATCGAGCTGATCGGCATCAGCGACAGCGCCGCGCGCCTGAACGCGCTGCTGTCGGGCGACGTGCACCTGATCAACGCGATCGATCCGCGCTCGACGCAGCGAGTCGCGTCGACGCCCGGCTATGCGCTGCAGGAAACCAAGTCGGGGCTCTATACCGACCTGATCGTGCGTAGCGACAACCCGATCACCGCGAACCCGGATTTCGTCGAAGGGATGAAGTACCTGTTCGATCGCGAGCAGATCCGCTCGGCGGTGTTTCGCGGCTACGCGGTGATCGGCAACGACCAGCCGATCCCGCCGGGGCATCGCTACTTCAACGCATCGCTGCCGCAGCGGCCGCACGATCCGGACAAGGCGAAGTTCCTGTTCCAGAAGGCGGGCGCGCTGGGCGCCACGCTGCCGCCGATCTATGCGACGTCCGACGCGAACGGGTCGATCGAAATGGCCGTGCTGCTGCAGCAGGCCGGCCAGAAGATCGGGCTGAACCTGCAGGTGAACCGCGTGTCGCCCGACGGCTACTGGTCGAACCACTGGATGAAGCATCCGCTCGGCTTCGGCAACATCAACCCGCGCTCGAGCGCCGACGTGTTGTTCACGCAGTTCTTCAAGTCGGACGCGCCGTGGAACGAGTCGGGCTGGAAGAACGCGAAGTTCGACCAGTTGCTGCTCGCCGCGCGATCGGAAACCGACGACGCGAAGCGCAAGCAGATGTACGGCGACATGCAGGTGCTCGTCGCGCAGCAGTGCCGGGTCGGCATTCCGGCCTTCATCAGCTTCCTCGACGGCTACGACAAGCGGCTCGCCGGTCTCGGCTCGATTCCGACCGGCGGAATGATGGGCTTCATGTTCGCCGAGCACGTGTGGTGGAACGCCTGAGCACGACGCGTGCCGCCGCCGCGCGACCAGTGCGGGCCCTCGCCCTGGTCGCGCGCGAATTTTTCCGGAGTGCCGCTTCATGAATGGAATCCTGCTCGGGCTGATCGGCCGGCGCATCGCGGTTACCGCGCTGACGCTGCTGATCGTGTCCGCGATCATCTTCACGATCACGAACCTGCTGCCGGGCGACGCCGCGCAGGCCGCGCTCGGCCAGTCCGCGACGGCGGAGACGGTCGCCGCGCTGCGTCAGCAGTTCGGCCTCGACATGCCGGCCCACGTGCGCTACCTCCACTGGCTCGCGGGGCTGCTGCACGGCGATTTCGGCCGCTCGCTGTCGGGCGACATGCCGGTGTCGGAGATGATCGGCGGACGTCTGCCGAAGTCGCTCGCGCTCGCGGCGATCACGACCGCCGTGTCGGTGCCGATCGCGCTGCTGCTCGGGATCCTGGCGGCGGTCAAGCGCGAGTCGGTGGTCGATCGCGTGATCAGCCTCGGCACGCTGTCGCTCGTCGCAACGCCGGAATTCCTGATCGCGACGGTCGCCGTGCTCGTGCTGGCCGTGAAGCTGCACTGGCTGTCTGCGCTGTCGTACAGCGGCCCGATCGAAAGCCTGCACGATTTCCTGCGCGCGTATGCGATGCCGGTGCTGACGCTGTGCGCGGTCGTGATCGCGCAGATGGCACGGATGACGCGCGCCGCGGTGATCGAGCAACTGAGCGCGTCGTACGTCGAGATGGCCGTGCTCAAGGGTGCGAGCCCCGCGCGCGTCGTGCTGCGCCATGCGCTGCCGAACGCGATCGGCCCGATCGCCAATGCGGTCGCGCTGAGCCTGTCGTATCTGCTCGGCGGCGTGATCGTCGTCGAGACGATCTTCAACTATCCGGGGCTCGCGAGCCTGATGGTCGATGCCGTCGGCAACCGCGATTTCCCGCTGGTCCAGGCGTGCACGCTGATCTTTTGCGTCGCCTATCTGACGCTCGTGCTGTTCGCCGACCTGTGCTCGATCGTGTCGAACCCGAGACTGCGGACCTGAGCGTCCCGTCCTCCTTCCGAGATGCCGCCCATGCACCCGACCGAACCCGTTCAACGCAGCAGCGCGCTGCCGCCGTCCGGCGATCAGCCTCCGCCGTGGAGCGGCGCGACGCCGCCCGCCGCGCCCGCCCCCGACCAGCCGCGCAAGCGCCGCGCCGCGCGCGTGAAACTGACGACCGGCGGCCGCGTCGGCCTGTCGATGGTCGGCCTGATGCTGTTCATCGCGGCGTTCGCGCCGCTGCTCGCGCCGCACGACGTCGGCGCGATCGTCACGCCCGACGTGTTCGCGCCGTTCAGCGCGAAGCTGCCGTTCGGCTCCGACTTCCTCGGCCGGGACATGCTGAGCCGGATCCTGTACGGCACACGCCTGACCGTGCTGCTCGCGCTCGCGGCGGTGTTGCTCGCCGCGCTGACCGGCACGACGCTCGGGCTGCTCGCGACCGTCTCGGGCCGCGCGGTCGACGAGACGATGAGCCGGCTGCTCGATGCGCTCACGTCGATTCCGTCGAAGATGTTCGCGCTGATGTTCGTCGCCGCGTTCGGCTCGTCGCTGCCGCTCCTGGTCCTGACCGCCGCGGTCAGCTACATGCCGGGCTCGTACCGGATCGCGCGCGCGCTGGCGGTCAACATCAGCACGCTCGAGTTCGTGCAGGTCGCGCGGGCCCGCGGCGAGAGCGCGCTGTACATCGCGTGCGTCGAGATGCTGCCGAACATGATCCACCCGATGCTGGCCGATACCGGGCTGCGCTTCACGTTCGTCGTGCTGCTGCTGAGCGGCCTGAGCTTTCTCGGGCTCGGCGTGCAGCCGCCATACGCGGACCTCGGCTCGCTGGTGCGCGAGAACATCGCGAGCCTCGGCGACGGCTCGGCCGTCGCGATCATGCCCGCGGTCGCAATCGCGATCCTGACGGTGGGCGTCAACCTGTTGATCGACGGCCTGCCGCATCGCGGCCGCCGCAAGGGCGCGGCCGCTGCCGCGGGAGAACACTGATGCGAGATGAATCGACTCCGCTCGTCGAGGTGCGCGGGCTGCGCGTCGTCGGCGGCCGGCCGGGCGGCGAGGAAACGACGATCGTTCACGGCGTCGACTTCGAGATCGGGCGCGGCGAGGTGCTCGCGCTGATCGGCGAGTCCGGCTCCGGCAAGACGACGATCGCGCTGTCGCTGATGGGCCATGCGCGTGCCGGCTGCCGGATCGCCGGCGGGTCGGTGAAGCTCGGCGGCGTGGACGTCTGCACGTTGCCAGCGCCGGCGCTGGCCGCGCTGCGCGGGCGCAAGGTCGCGTATATCGCGCAGAGCGCGGCCGCCGCGTTCAACCCGTCGCGCACGATTCTCGACCAGGTGATCGAGAGCGCGCTGATCCACAAGACGATGACGAAGCGCGATGCGCAGGCGAAGGCGGTCGAGCTGTTCCGCGCGCTCGCGCTGCCCGAGCCGGAGACGATCGGCAGGCGCTATCCGCACCAGGTGTCGGGTGGCCAGCTGCAGCGGCTGATGGCCGCGATGGCGCTGATCACCGATCCGGAGCTGGTGATCCTCGACGAGCCGACCACGGCGCTCGACGTCACCACGCAGATCGACGTGCTGCAGGCGTTCAAGAGTGTGATCCGGCGCTGCGGGATGAGCGCGGTGTACGTGTCGCACGATCTGGCGGTGGTCGCGCAAATGGCCGACCGGATCGTCGTGCTGAGCGATGGCGTGATCCGCGAATCGGGCGACACCGAACAGATCCTGCATGCGCCGACACATCCGTACACGCAGAGCCTGATCGCGGCGGTCACGCCGAGCGATCCCGAACGTGATGCGCTCGCGGCGAGCGCCGCGCCGGCGCCGCTGCTCGACGTGCGCGGCGCGGTCGCCGGCTACGGCGGCCGTACCGCGAAAGGCTTTCCCGCGAAGGTGATCCTTCACGAAGTGGACCTGCGCATCGGGCGCGGGCAGACGGTCGGCGTGATCGGCGAATCGGGCTCGGGCAAGACGACGCTCGCCAAGGTGATCGCGGGCCTCGTGCCGGCGACGGCCGGGCAGATCCTGCTCGACGGCGAGCCGCTCGCGCTCGACATCGGCAAGCGCACCAAGGAGCAGCACCGCCGCGTGCAGATCGTGTTCCAGAACGCCGATACCGCGCTCAACCCCGTGCATACCGTCGAGCGCACGCTGGCGCGGCCGCTCGCGTTCTATCACGGGTTCAAGGGCGCGCGTGCACGGCAGCGCGTCGCGGAACTGCTCGAACTCGTGCGGCTGCCGCAGGCGGTCGCCGCGCGGCGTACCGGCGAGCTGTCCGGCGGGCAGAAGCAGCGCGTGAACCTCGCGCGCGCGCTGGCGGCCGAGCCCGACCTGATCCTGTGCGACGAGGTCACGTCGGCACTCGACACCGTGGTCGGCGCCGCGATCATGGACCTGCTGCGCGACCTGCAAGCGAAGCTCGGCGTGTCGTACGTGTTCATCACGCACGATATCGCGAAGGTGCGCGCGATCAGCGACGACATCGTCGTGCTGTACGCGGGCCGCCGCGTCGAAACCGGCAGCCGCGATGCGCTGTGCGCGCCGCCTTACCACCCGTATTCGCACCTGCTCGTGTCGTCGGCACCGGAGTTGCGCGCGGGCTGGCTCGACGATGCGGCCGAGCGCTGCCACCGGCCGCTGGTGCCGATCGGCGCGAGCGCCAACGATGTCGAGCTGTGTCCGTTCCTGTCGCGCTGCGCGATGCGGGTGGACGGCGTGTGCAACCGCACCGCGCCCGCGCTGCGCACGCTCGAGAACGGCGCGCAGGTGCTGTGCCATCGCAGCGAGGAAGACCTCGCGCGCTTCCAGGCCGAGCCGGCGGCGGGCGTCGCGCCGGTGCAGCCGGTGCGTCTGTAGCGCGCCGCGCGGCCGTCCGCATAGTGTGCTGCGGCGGTCGTGCAAAACGGTGGATCGTGCGCGCGTCGTGCGCGAATACGCGGCAACTGCGCTTTTTGACGGTGATTAAATGACATTCAACGGGCGATCGCCAATCGCTGTCGCCGGAATGCTCGACAAGGATCCGATGAAATTCGAATCGTACTGGCTGGATACCCGCCCCGCGTTTCGTGCCGGCTGCGAAGGGCCCGTGGAAGGGCGCGCCGACGTGGCCGTGATCGGCGGCGGCTTCACCGGCCTGTCGGCGGCGCTTGCGCTGGCACAGCGCGGCGTATCGGTGGTCGTGCTGGAAGCTGCGCAGATCGCGGGCGAAGCGTCCGGCCGCAACGGTGGCCAGTGCAATACGGGTGTCGCGCAGGACTACGCATCGCTGGCCGCACGCATCGGCGCCGAGCCGGCGAAGCAGTTCTATCGCGCCTACGAAAGTGCGGTGAAGAGCGTCGAGACAATCGTTGCCGAGCATGCGATCGACTGCGACTTTCGGCGGGCGGGCAAGCTGAAGCTCGCGGCGAAACCGCAGCATTTCGCGGGACTCGCGAAGACGTTCGACGCATTGCGGCGCGACGTCGATCCGGATATCGAACTGATCGAGCCGTCGCGAATCCGCGATGAAATCGCGTCCGACGGTTTCCACGGCGGGCTGTTGCAACGCAATGGCGTGCAGATGCACATGGGCAAGTTCGGCGTCGGGTTGGCGCAGGCGGCCGTGCGAGCCGGCGCACGCATCTACGAGCACGCGGCCGTTACGCGACTCGATCGGATCGACGGCGAGCGCCACACGATCACCAGCACACGCGGCACGCTCGTCGCCGATCGCGTGCTGGTCGCGACCGGCGCGTCGCAGCATGGCCCGTTCGCGTGGTTCCGGCGGCGCATCGCGCCGGTCGGCAGTTTCATCGTCGTCACCGAGCCGCTGCCCGACGCGCAGTTGAACCGGCTGTTCCCGCATCGCCGCGCATACGTGACGTCGCGCCAGATCGGCAACTACTTCCGCGTGACGCCCGACAACCGGCTGCTGTTCGGCGGCCGCGCGCGCTTCGCGATGTCGAGCCCGCGCTCCGACGCAAAAAGCGGCGAGATCCTGCGCGCCGGCATGGCCGGCTATTTTCCGGAACTCGCGAACGTGCGGCTCGATTACTGCTGGGGCGGGCTGGTCGACATCACCGCTGACCGGCTGCCGCGCGCGGGTCAGCACGACGGGCTCTATTACTCGATGGGCTACAGCGGCCACGGCGTGCAGATGTCCGTGCACATGGGCCGCGTGATGGCCGACGTGCTGTACGGCGCGGCCGCGTCGAATCCGTGGCGCGAACTCGACTGGCCGGCGATGCCCGGCCATTTCGGGCAAGCGTGGTTCCTGCCGTTCGTCGGCGCGTATTACCGGATGCAGGATTTCCTGCACTGAAGCGGCTGCCTCGGGAAGATTCGATATGAACGCACGACTCGTTTGCCTGCTCGCCGCCGAAGAACGTCGCCACGACGGGACGGGCGTCGGTGACACGATGGCCTCGTTGATCGAGCGATGCTCGATCGCGCATTTCGCCGCACAAGGCGCGACCGTTGAGACGATTGCATGAGGACGGCGAGCATGGCCACCGTGTTCCACGATTTGCCTGATGGCGCGACGCCGCGCGCACTGCGTATTCCGCAGCCCGTCTCGCCGGCGATCGGCGACGTGCTGCGCACGATCGATGCATCGTTCGCGCAGCCGCTGAACCTCGACACGCTCGCGGCGGTGGCCGGACTGAGCGTGTCGAGGTTCACGGCGCGCTTTCGCAGCGAAGTCGGCTTGTCGCCGCACCGGTATCTGTGTCTCGTGCGTGTGCGGCGTGCGCAGGATTTGCTGCGCGCCGGTCTGGCGCCGTCGGTCGTCGCGACCGAGGTCGGCTTCTTCGATCAGAGCCATCTGTGCCGGCATTTCCGGCGGGTGCTCGGGATTACGCCGCGCGATTACGTGGTCGCCCGGGCGGGTGATGCGCCGGCGCGAACGTCGTCGATGCGCACGCATGCCGAACGCAACGAAGCGTCGTGTCACGCCGCGTAGGCGCGGCACGGGCGACGCCCGCGAACAACGATTTCCGATACCGCGCGACGGGTTGTCGACAACATCGCCGCGCACAGGCAGGAGCAGAAATGACCGCAGTTTTCGTGTTGCATCGTGCCGACGGCACGGCCAATACAACGGCCTTCCGCAAGCAGGCATTCGGTGAGCGTGATCCTTTCGCGCGACATCGGGAGATCGCGTGGGAAGGGCCCGATTCGATGGCCGCCGGGCGTATCCGTTTCGTCGGCGAGCTCGATGTCACCCGTTATCCGCACATCGAGACCCTCGTCGTCGTCGAAGGCGAGCTGACGCTGGAAGCAGCGGGCGCCGCACCGTTGGTGCTGGGGCCGGGGGAGGGGGCAGTGATCGGCGGCGGCACGGCGCTTCGCGTCACCGCGGAATCGCGCGTGCTCGTCACGTTCTGCGCGGCTGCATGCGCGCAACCGACGAAGCGCGGCCTGTTCCCGCTGCGTGCCGACGCCGACTTCAAGCCGTCCGCATCGCTGCCGGCAGAGGTGCTGCTCGGCCCCGCACCGCAATGCCGTAGCGACAACGTGTTCATCGACGACGGCGCCGAGTACTGCGCGGGCACGTGGGATTCGACGCCCTATCACCGGATCGTTCGCCCGCATCGCGTGAACGAGTTCATGCTCCTGCTCGCCGGCAGCGTACGGTTCGCCGCACCCGACGGCAGCGTGCTGTCGCTCGGCGCCGGCGACGCGCTCTTCGTGCCGCGCGGCGCATCGATCGGATGGGAAAGCAGCGAACGCGTGGCGAAATTCTACGTCGTGCAAAACATCCACGTATCAACCGAACGAGACTGAACATGTCCCCTCCGTTGCGCCAAATCGAAACGCCGTCCACGCCGCCGGCTTCGGCCGATGTCGTCGTGATCGGCGGCGGCATCATCGGCGTCTTCACTGCCTACTACCTGGCCCGGCGCGGCGTGTCGGTCGCGCTGGTCGAGAAGGGCCGAATCGGGGCCGAGCAGTCGAGCCGCAACTGGGGCTGGTGCCGGCAGCAGAACCGCGACGAACGCGAATTGCCGATGGCGAGCAAGAGCATCGATCTGTGGGAACGATTCGCCGCAGAATCCGGCGAAGACACCGGCTTTCACCGCTGCGGACTGCTGTACCTGAGCAACGACGAGGCCGAGCTGTCGCGCTGGGCCAGCTGGGGCGATTTCGCGAAGACCGCGGGCGTAACGACGTACATGCTCGACAGCAAGCAGGCCGGCGAGCGCGGGCACGCGACCGGGCGGTCGTGGAAGGGCGGCGTGTTCTCGCCGAGCGACGGCACGGCCGACCCGGGGAAGGCCGCGCCGGCCGTGGCGGCCGCGGTCATGAAGCTCGGCGGCAGCATCAACCAGCACTGCGCGGCGCGCGGCATCGAGCTTGAGGGCGGGCGCGTCAGCGGCGTCGTTACCGAGGCGGGCGTCATCAAGACCAGGACGGTCGTGCTCTCCGGCGGCGCGTGGGCGTCGTCGTTCTGCCGACAGTTGGGGATTCGTTTTCCGCAGGCGTCGATCCGTCAGTCGATCCTGAGCGTGTCGCCTGTCGAGCATCCGCTGCCGGATGCGCTGTATACGTCCGGCGTGTCCATCACCCGCCGCAGCGACGGACGCTACGCACTGGCGATCAGCGGCCGCGCACGCGTGGACCTCACGCCGCAGTTCCTGCGCTTCGCGCCGCAGTTCGTGCCGATGTTCGCGAAGCGCTGGCGCAATCTTCTGCCGGGCGGCCTCGAAGGCATGCGCGGCGGACACGAAACGCTGAAGCGGTGGCGGCTCGATGCGCCGACGCCGATGGAGGCGGTGCGCATCCTGGATCCGAAGCCAGACATGCCGACGGTCGCCGAAACGTATCGACGTGCCGTCGAACTGCTTCCTGAACTTCGCGAGTCGACGATCACGCACGCATGGGCCGGGTTCGTCGACAGCACGCCGGACGGCGTGCCGGGTATCGGCGAAGTGCCGGGCGTGCCGGGATTGATCCTGGCGGCAGGCTTTTCCGGGCACGGCTTCGGCATCGGCCCCGGCGCCGGTCACTTGATCGCGGATCTCGCCACGGGTGCGCAACCGATCGTGGACCCGGTGCCGTATCGGCCGAGCCGGTTCGGCGATTCCGCCTGGGGCAAGGTTGCCGACTTCTAGTTCGCGGTCGTCACTGGAACGACGGTGGCGGCCTCGGGACGATGCGTTTCGATCCGGACGGCGCGCGAGCGACCGGATCGGTGCGGTGAATGCTCGCCGCGCTGTGTAGCCTGGTGCTGCCGACATTGGAGTGCGTGATGCGTTTCGGATCCTACTGGCTCGATACGTCCGAGCCGTTCATGAGCCGCTCGACCGAGCGGCCTGACGGAAGTTGCGACGTGGTGGTGGTGGGCGGCGGGATCACGGGTTCGGCGGCGGCGCTCGCGCTGGCGAAGAAGGGCGCGCGCGTGGTTGTCTGCGAAGCGGGCACCGTGGGACAGGCGGCGTCGGGACGCAACGGCGGCATGTGCAACAACGGCTTCGCGCAGGATTACGCGTTCCTGTCGCAGCGCATCGGCACGGAACTGGCGAACCGGTTGTATCTCGCATTCGACGCGGGTGTCGATACGGTCGAGCGGCTGGTCAGGGAGGAGGCGATCGATTGCGACTTCGCGCGCCGCGGCAAGCTCAAGCTCGCGGCGAAGCCCGAGCACTACGACAAGCTCGTGCGAAGCCAGGCGCTGCTCGCGGCAAGCGTCGACCCCGACACGCGCCTCGTGACGAAGGCGGAGCTGCACGACGAGATCGGTTCGAACCGCTATCACGGCGGGCTGATCTTCGAGAAGAGTGCCGGGATGCACGTCGGCCGCTATGTGCGCGGCCTGGCGAACGCCGCGCAAGCGCGCGGCGCGCACATTCTCGAGCATGCGCCGGTGCTCGGCATGACGCGGGAGGCGGGCGGCGCCTACGCGGTGCGAACGCCGCTCGGCGAGATCCGTACGCGCCAGGTGCTGCTCGCGAGCGGCATTTCGCAGATCGGCCCGTTCGGCTGGATCCGGCGCAGGATCGTGCCGGTCGGCGCGTTCATCATCGTTACCGAGCCGTTGCCGCGCGAACTGCTCGACCGGTTGCTGCCGACCCGCCGGATGGTCACCGACACCAAGAACTTCGTCAATTTCTTTCGCGTCACGCCCGACAACCGGATGCTGTTCGGCGGGCGCGCGCGGTTCGCGACGTCCAACCCGCGTTCGGACGAAAAGAGCGGGCTGATCCTGCGACAGCAGATGTCTGCCGTGTTTCCCGAACTGGCTGCCGTGCGCATCGACTATTGCTGGGGCGGGATGGTCGACATGACGGCCAACCGCCTGCCGCGCGCGGGCCAGCGCGACGGCGTGTATTACTCGATGGGCTATAGCGGCCACGGCACGCACATGGCGACGCTGATGGGCACGCTGATGGCGGAGATCATGGACGGACGCGCCGATCTCAATCCATGGAAAAGCTTCGACTGGCCCGCGATTCCCGGCCACTTCGGCAAGCCGTGGTTTCTGCCGTTCGTCGGCGCATGGTATCGACTCAAGGACACGCTGCAATGAATTCACTGGTCAATTCACCGGTTCGTCATCTGATGGAAGCCGGCAGGCTCGATCGCTTCTTCATCGACGGCGACTGGGTTTTACCCGACGGCGTCGAGCGCTTCGCGGTCGTCTGCCCGTCCACCGAAGACGTGCTGTGCGACATCCCGCTCGGCAACGCACGCGATGCCGACCGCGCGGTGCGCGCCGCGCGCAACGCGTTCGAACGCTGGGCCGCGACCTCGCCGCAAGAACGCGCCGCGCTGCTCGACCGCGTGCACGCATTGATGCAGGAGCGCGCGGAACGGTTCGCCACGGCGCTTGCGCTCGAAATGGGCGCGCCGATCAGCTATGCACGCGGCGCCCATGTGCCGCTCGCGGCCGAACATATCCGCGTCGCGCGCGACAATCTGGCCCGCTACCCGTTCGTCACGCGGCGCGGGACGACCGCGGTCGTGCGCGAGCCGATCGGCGTATGCGCGCTGATCACGCCGTGGAACTGGCCGATCTATCAGATCACCGCGAAGGTCGGCCCGGCGCTCGCGGCAGGCTGCACGGTGGTCTTGAAACCCAGCGAGCTGTCGCCGCTCAGCGCGCTGCTGTTCGCGGAAGTGATTGCCGATGCGGGCGTGCCGGCGGGCGTCTTCAACCTGGTGAGCGGCAGCGGCGAGGCGGTGGGTGGTGCGCTTTCGTCGCACCCCGAGGTCGACATGGTGTCGATTACCGGGTCGACGCGCGCGGGCGTGCTCGTGGCGCAGGCGGCGGCCCCGACCGTCAAGCGCGTCGCGCAGGAGCTGGGCGGCAAATCGCCGAACATCGTGTTGCCGGATGCGGACCTGCAGCAGGCCATCGGGCCGGGCGTGGCCGCCGCGTTCCGGAACATGGGGCAATCGTGCAGCGCGCCGACCCGCATGATCGTGCCGCGCGACGTGCTCGGCGCGGTCGAGGAACTGGCCGTCGCGGCAGCGCAACGGCTGATCGTCGGCGATCCGTTCGACGGCGCGACGACGCACGGGCCGCTCGCCAATCGCGCGCAGTTCGGTCGCGTCGCGCAGATGATCGACGCGGGCATCGACGAACGGGCGAAGCTGATCGCCGGCGGCCCCGGACGGCCCACGGGATTCGACCGTGGCTTCTATGCGCGGCCGACGATCTTTTCCGACGTCCGCACCGACATGGCGATCGCGCAGCAGGAGATCTTCGGTCCGGTCCTGGCGATTCTTCCTTACGATACGGTCGACGAAGCCGTCGCGATCGCGAACGACACGGTCTATGGGCTCGGCGCGCATGTGCAGGGCGCCGACAAGGAACGGGCACGTGCGGCGGCCGCGCGCATCCGGTCGGGGCAGGTGCATCTGAACTACCCGGCATGGGATCCGCAGGCGCCGTTCGGCGGCTACAAGCAGTCGGGCAACGGTCGCGAGTACGGGATCGAAGGGATGGAGGAGTATATGGAGATCAAGTCGATCGTCGGCTTTTACGACTGACGCAGCCGTCTATTTTTCGAAGGTGCCGAAATTGGAAAACCCCGTCATCCCCGACACGTCGCTTCAAGCGCATCACGCGCACTGGGCGAAGCTGCGCCGGGACCTGCATGCGCATCCCGAGCTGCGATTCGAAGAACACCGGACGGCCGACGTCGTCGCCCGCGAGCTCGAAGCGCTCGGCTATGCGGTGTCGCGCGGGCTGGGCGGTACAGGCGTCGTGGCGAGCCTGCCTGGCGCGGATCCGGGCCGCGGCATCATACTGCGTGCCGATCTGGACGCGTTGCCGATCCACGAAGCCAACGACTTCGCGCATGCATCGTGCACGCACGGGATCATGCACGCGTGCGGCCACGACGGCCATACCGTGATGTTGCTCGGCGCCGCACGCGTGCTGAAAGCGTTGCCGCAGCTGCCGGGCACCGTCCATTTCGTGTTTCAGCCCGGCGAGGAGGGCGGCGCGGGCGCGCGGAAGATGATCGACGACGGACTGTTCGAGCAATGCCCGGCGGAAGCGGTATTCGGCATGCACAACTGGCCCGGCTTGCCGGCCGGGCATTTCGGGTTGCGCACGGGCCCCATCATGGCCGCGGGCTGCCGGTTCAGGATCACGGTGACCGGCAAGGGCGCGCATGCGGCGCAGCCGCACCTGGGCATCGATCCCGTCCCGCTCGCCTGTTCGATGGTGCTGCAGTGTCAGACCATCGCCGCGCGCCACAAGGATCCCGTGGATCCCGCCGTCATTTCCGTCTGCATGTTCCATGCGGGAACGACGGACAACGTCATTCCGGACACCGCCGAGCTGCGGGGGACGATTCGCACGCTGTCGTCGGCATTGCAGCAACAGTTGCAGCGCGACGTCCGGCTCATGTGCGAGGCGCTCGCCCGCGCTCATGGCGCGCAAGCCGACGTCGAGTTCTTTCAGTACTATCCGGCGACGGTCAACACGCCGGCCGAGACCGCGCTCTGCGAAGCGGTGATTCGCGACACCTTCGGCGACGCACGCGTTGACGCCAACGTGCCGCCGAACATGACGTCCGAAGACTTCGGCTTCATGCTCGAGGAGCGCCCCGGCGCTTATGTGCTGATCGGCAACGCGCCGGCCGGAACGGCTGCGCCGGCGCTGCATCACCCGAAATACGATTTCAACGACGACATCATTCCGGCCGGGGTACGGTATTGGGTCGCGTTGGCGCAGCATTACTTCAGGCGATCGCCGTGAGTGCGTGCGCGATGTCCGAGCAGCGGGCGGTGGAGGTGCAGCCCCCGCGACACGCATTCGGAGCCCCGGCGCGCATCACGCGCCCTGAGCGGGCGCCCTCACCTGAGCGGCCGACATCGCGCCGCGATGGATGCGGAATTCGTCGATCACGCCGTTGAAGAACGGGTCGCAATGCACTATCAGCTGCATCACTGGCGGCTTGCGTCGAATGTCGCGAACCTGTTCGCCCGGTGCTACGTCAGCGGCCGCAAATCGTACGCAGTATGCGTGTTCGGCAACGAGCGAACGGTGCTGGCGAGCGCGAAATACAACCGGCAGCTGCGGCCGCCGTGTTTCGATACGGCGGTGGTTGCCGATTTCGAGAGATCACGCATCGCGCGCGTGCTGCGGGAGCACCCAGAGCATCCGGCCAACCGCCTCGGCCTGATTCCGCGAATGCGTCTTCTCGTAGATCGCGCGCAACTGGGTGCGAACGGTCGAGAGCGACACGCCGGCAATGGCCGCGCATTCCTCCGGCGTCTTGCCGCCGATCAATGCTTCGGCGACGGCGGCTTCGGCGCTCGTCAAGCCGAATGCCTGCCGAAGTTGCTGAGCGACGACGAGCGGAGCGGCGCTGCGGCGCCTGGCGGTGATCAGTATCGCAGCGTCGCCGAGTGCGCCATCGCGTGCTTGTCCGGATAACGAAGCGATGCCGATAAAGATTTCGTGCGCGGCGCTCACGGTGCCGGCCAAGGCAAGGTTCTCGCTTTTGCGGGTCTTCGCGACACGTGCCACGGCCGCCTTGAGTGCATCGTTCTGCGGCGCGCTCGCCGCGCTCAGATGCCCGTGCTCGAGCTTGAGGCAAGTGGTGGCGCGCAACATCGACTCTGCCGCCCGGTTGACGAATATGACGCGCGAATGCCGGTCGAGCGTGAAGACGGACAAGCCCAGTTCCTCCATCAGTTCGCGGCCGAGCGCAGCGTCCCGACGCAGCACGCTTGCATCCTGCCAGAGGTTGATCGCGCGTTGCAGATGCCCGGCCATGCCCGTCAGGTTCGCGCGTTCCTCTGACGAATAGGGCGGTCGGCCGTGCGCTCTCAGCAAGCCGAGCAGGATGTCGTCGCTGCCCGGGCGCGCGAAGCGCATTCCCATCAGGTAGCGAATGCCCGACGGAATCTGATAGTCCTGAAAGAATTCGCTGCGCTCGACATCGCGTTCGGTCAGATGATCCTGGCAGCAAACGAATTCGCCGAGCGGTGCATTCTCGACGAAGCCGCGGCGCGGATCGAGCGCGCCGTAATACTGGTCGTAGAGTGCGACGATCGTGTCGAATTCCGCACGCGGCGAATAGATCGAGAATTTCGGTGCATTGCGCGCGGCGTCCCAGCTGAACATATGAAAGACGTTTGCGCCGAGCGATTCGGATACCCGATGGAAGACTTCGAGAAAACCATCCGGGCATAGGGCGGCCTCGTAGAGGTCCCCGATGAGCTGGTCCCGTTGCATGTTCCACCCCGCCGCGTAATGATTTTGTATGCGGATTTTGTCTGACGATATTGATTCGAATACCGAATTTGTTTCAGGCTAACACAGGCTATTTGCCTTCCGTACCGCATTGTTTCTGGATTTTCATTCACTTGAATGATGATCGCAAAAATCGCCTTTGCGAGAATTCCGGTCAGCGTGCATGCGCGTTGCGTATCGCACCTGACAACCAGAAGACTCGCGGGGGAAAAACAATGAAACTCAAACCTGTCGTGTGGGGTATCGCAGCGCTGGTGGTGTCTGCTTGTGGAGGCGGCGGCGGTTCATCTTCGTCACCATCCGAACCGGCCGCACAGACGGTCAGCGGCGTCGCGGCCGCCGGCGCGGCCATGCAGGCCGCGACGGTCAAACTGATGGATGCGACCGGCAAATCGGTCGACTGTCCCGCCGACGCTACGACCGGCGCGTTTCATTGCGCCGTGACCGGACTGACCGCGCCTTTCGCGTTGTCCGCTTACGGCAACGTCGCGGATTCTCAGGCCACGCTGATCGCACTCAGTGCCACGGGCGGCACGCAGACGATCAACATCACGCCGATCACGAATGCGATCGCCGCCACGATCATCGGCGACGACCCGACGAAGCTGCTGGCCGACACCGGATTGCTGCAGAGCAAGGTCACCGCCCAGGCGGTGGCCAGCACGGTGCAGGCCTATTCGTCCGCACTGGCCGACCTGCTGACCGCAACCGGCAATACGGGCGTCGACCTGATTTCCGGCCCGCTGACGGCCGGCGGCCCCGGCCTCGACCGGCTGCTCGACCAGGTGAAGATCAACGTGTTGCCGGACGGTGGGGTTCAGATCAGCTCGGTGGCGGGCGCGTCCAGCGATACGCCGGTGCAGCTTCAGCTCGCGCCCGGTGTCGCGCCGCAGCCTAGCGACAAGGCCAGCCTGCCGGCCGCCGCGACCATCAACGGCACGGTGGTGTCGAACCTGCCGAGCGCGAGCGACCTGGCGGGATTGCAGAGTGCGCTCAATCAGTGTTTCGCCGGTTCGACCGGCGCGGCGCGCGCGGGCGGCAACGTATCGGCGTGCGGCCGGATCTTTGTCGACGGCGTCGCGCCGGGCGCGCTGAACGCAGGCGTGCCCGCTGCCTATCTCAACAACGGCATGTCGGCCGACCAGGAATTCGGCGCGCATGCCGGCGGCGCGCCGGGCATCGTGGCCGACGATGCGATGAACAATGCCAGCTTCAGCTTGCCGGAAGTCATCCGCGTTATCGCCAGCGACACGATGTGGGTCAAGCTCGCGTGGACGCGCATCGACGGCATTCGCGACGGCATGCAGCAGCATGTGCAACTCGCGGTGCAGGCGAGCAGCCTCGCGAGCGGCGATACCGGCTGGCGCGTGGTCGGCAATCAGCGAGCGGTGCTGAGCAAGGTGAACGCGAATGCGCAGAAATGGGACTGGCTGAATCCGGCCAATCCGTCGACGGGGACCAATGCGTTCGTCGATTTGCTCAACCTGCAGGTCGGCACCGTCGATGCATCGGGCACCGCGGTGGATTTCGCGATCGTCAATGGCCCGGGATTGCGAAACGGCGTGTTCCTCCAGCCGTCGAGCGGTACGTGCGACACGCTGAACATCCGCGCGCAGATCGCGAGCGGGCAGACGCCGGCCCAGCTCGCCGCGCTGACGAAGAATGCGCAGTGCCGCAACAATTTCCGCCTGGCCGGTGTCGCGCAGGACCCGGCCAGCCAGAGCCTGTTCACGTGGCCCGGCGATGCGCCGCGCAACAACACCGCGTGGGCGAAGCCGCAACTGAGCGCCGCCGAGCTGGCCGACATCAAGCCCTTCAGTGCCTATACGATCGACGTCTACCAGAACGGCGACACGTCGGCGCCGGCCAGGCACTATACGGTCAGGCTGCGTACACCTTCGCCGTTGCCCGACGCGCTGCGCCAGTATGCGTGGCACGATCTGGCGCAGTCCACGCGCGATAGCCTGACGCCCGGCACCGCCAGCACGTTCGCGGGCGGCGCGACGTTCCCGCTGAGCTGGACGTCGAAGGCAGGGCTGCCGTTCGTCAAGCGCGGCAACGTGCAGATTCGCGCGACCGCGTCGGGGCAGCCCGCGCCGACGTTCGTCAACGGTTCGGCACAGGCGTCGCCGGTCCTGCCGGGAGCGGCGGTGACGCTCAACGTGCCGGGCGACCAGGGCGTCGCGTTCCCGTCGGTGGCCGGCTGGACGGGCAGCACCGACTTCTCGTTCGTGAACCTGAACTGGTCCGACACGGTCGACACGCTCTTTACCGAGTCCTTCGAGTACGACCGGTGACGGAGGCCGGGCAGATATGCCCGGTGAGAATGGGGCTGGCGGGGTGATTTTTTATCCCGCCGGCCCTTTTTGCGTCATGGCGTGGCGAGACGATGCGCGCCATGTCCTGAACGGCCTTCGAGCATGAATATTTTTATTGTCAATTCGTCAGGCATGACTCGGGAGATGGCCACGCAGTCCACACGCACGCAGCGCCGGCGTTACTCGGCAGAATCATTCTCCGTCGATTCCCGGCGCTTGCGGATGCCCAGCAAAGGGCGTTGGCGATCCCGAGACCCAGGCGCCGCCCCGCCAGACAACCTCACATCGTCCATCGCGACGCTTCCCGTCGGCTCGTCACATCGCGCCACCAGGCCCGCCGTATCGAAGCTGTAACGTTTTCGGTGCGATTTTCCCTGTTCCGCGTGCTTTCCATTTCAGGTGGCTGTCGCGGCTGCGTGGTTGCGAGACTGGCACGTTGTTAGCTTCATGGATTGCGGTGGGAACGATAGTTGCCGCGCGTTCGTGATCGTCCGACGAATCGATGCACTTGCATGACCGGGCGTGTCCGGAACGCGGCACGTTCGCTCTCCCCCCTCAGCCGATGGCGCCACACGGCCCGGCCGCCGACCGCTCGATCACGATGGGCGGAACGCGTCGGCCGCAACGTGTCGGGCATCGGCAGTTATCCCCCCTCCGACGGGAGAGCATAATGTTGGCCAACTCAATTCGGGCCCTACGAGCCCTTCTGATCGTCTTTTCCGTTTGCCTGTTGACGTTCGCAGCCGGGCCGGCGAACGCACTGTCGAATCAGTTGCTGTTGCTGCTGCCGGACAACTTTACGCTGCCTGACCCGCGTGTATCCGCGTGGCTCGATTCGGCGGCGGAGGAGGGGTTGCAGATTTCGCTCATCAGCGACACGCAATTCAAGCAGGGCGGCACGTCGCTGCAGCAGTATCAGGGGCTCATCCTGCCGGACCAGGTGCATACGGTCGCCGACGATACGCTCGTGACCGCCATCCAGAACTACGCGCTGAACGGCGGGCGCGTGATGCTCGTCTATGATTTCGGTGTGCTGAACGCAACTGGATTCTATCCGGCCGGGCAATCGCGATTCAGCTCGATGGCCGGCGTCAACTACGTGCTCTACGATACGCTCGGCGGAAGCATGATCGGCCTCGGCCCTGTGACCGGGATGGGCAGCACGTTGCGCGCCCTTCAGATTCCGCCCGGGAAGTCGATGACATGGTCCGGCTCGACGACGACCGCGACGGCGTTGGCCGCAACCACGTCAACTTCTTCGACCGGCTCGACGACGAATCAGCTGCTCTTCCTGCAGCCGAGCACGTCGAACCCGGGCGGGCTTGCCGGGTACAACCATCAGGCGTATTTCACGTACAAGATGGATAACGGCCGCATGACCAGCGTGCCGCTGAATCTCGGGCGCGTGTCGACGGGTGGCAAGGTCACATCCGGATCGTATTCGCCGACATCGACGACGCTGTCGTCGGTATCCACGGCGGTGAGTGGCGCGACGTCGCTCGCGACTGCGACACCGTCGGCGACGACGGACGTGCTCGAAGGAATTTCCGGCTACGTATACGGCTTCCTCACATATCCGAGCTACGTCACACAGGGCACGTATACAGGCACGACGCTGCTGACGTCGCCGAACTTCGGTCTCGTCGCGGGCTATCAGGCGTATGGAAACGGCGGCGTGATGTTCGTCAACATGCCGCTCGCGTATCTCGACGGACAAACCGACAGCATGCCGATTCACGGCTTTCTGCGTTACTTCACGACGAACATCCTGTCGATGCCGCACCTGTCGCTGCAGCCGCGCGCGCAGGCCGGGATGGTCCTGAACTGGCACTTCTGCGCGGAAGACCAGATCCAGCCGGCGCAGTACCTGAAGAACTACGGTGTCTGGAACAGCGGCCCGTACTCGATCGTGATGACCGCTGGCCCGGACGACGTGACGATCGGCGATGGTCTCGGGATCAACTTGACGAAAAATACGCAGGCGAAGCAACTTGTCGCGTTCCTGCTCAAGCGCGGGCACAAAGTCGGCAGCCACGGCGGCTGGGCGCACGACTACTGGGGGGCGAACGCCAGCGAAACGAACGCGAGCACGTTCACGCAATATCTGGTGCTGAACCACAATGCAGTCCAGTCGGTGACGGGCAAGCCGGACGTCGAATGGGCGGCGCCGGAAGGCAACACGCCGACGTGGGCGGTGAACTGGCTCGAGTCGAACGGCTATTCCGGTTACTACTTCACCGGCCATACCGGCAATGCGCAAACGCGGGCGTATCGCAACGGTTCGCTGCTGAATCCGGGCATCTGGGCGTTTCCGGTGATGCCGTTCGGCAAGTACGCGACGTTCGAGGAGTTCCAGGAGTTCGCGGTGCCGACGACAGACGTTCAGAACTGGTATCTGTCGCTGATGGACTTCGTCGTTGCGAACCGCACGAGCCGGTTGATCTACATGCACCCGCTGGGCGCGTCATGGTATCCGAACGTCGTTACGACGTTTCTCAGCTACGCGGCGTCGCTCGCGACGACGGGCCAGTTCAAGTGGTTCACGATGGACCAGCTCACGCAATTCGACCGGCGCCGTCTGCTGGTGAGCTGGACGGCGACAGATACCGGTACCAGCTGGACGTTCAGTGCAACGCATCCGACGAACCTCCAGGACATGACCTGGCTGTTGCCGAAGCGCACGTACCAGATGCCGAGCGTGAAAAGCGGAAGCGCGACGGTCGTCAGTACCGATCAGAACAACTGGCTGGTCATCGCGGGCACGGGAAAATCGCTGTCGTTCACGAGCGCGAAGGTGCAGTGACGCACCTCAGCTCGTTTGCCAAGGGGGAACACCATGAACCGAGCCTCGTTTGCGCGTGGGCTGTGCATGTTGGTCGTATCGGCGAGCGTCGCGCTTGTGACCGGCGTGGCGTTCGCGCAATCCTCGTCGCGAGCGCTGCATGGGTTTGCGAGGCCGCCGCTCCATCTGCACGGATCCGCGAAACGGAATCCGGTCGGCCTGTCGCCGCAGCAGATCCGCCATTTCTACGGGTTCGATCTATTGCCGGCGCGCGGCTATGGTGGCGACGATCAGGTCATCGCGATTGTCGACGCCTATGACAATCCGAACGTCGAGGCTGATCTGCGATTGTTCAGCAACACGTTCGGCTTGCCGCCGTGCGCGTCCCCGCGCTGCTTCACGAAGGTGTACGCGACGCCGGACAAGCGGCCGCCGCCGCCCGATGCGCTGTGGGCGCTCGAAAGTTCGCTGGACGTGCAGTGGGCACACGCGATCGCACCGAATGCGCGGATCGTGCTGGTCGAAGCCGCATCGAGTTCGCTGGACGACCTGATGAGCGCGATCGCACTCGCGACGAGTCCGGCACCGGGCGGGGTCGGCGCAAAGGTCGTGTCGATCAGCTGGGGGAGCGCCGAATTTCTGGCCGAAACGCAATACGACGGGCAGTTCGCCAGCGCGAACGGCGTGTCGTTCGTCGCTGCGTCCGGCGACGGCGGCAATGGTGTCGACTACCCGGCCGCGTCGCCGTACGTGCTGAGCGTCGGCGGCACGTCGATCGCGATCGACTCAAGCGGCGCTTATGCCGGCGAAGCGGCGTGGGCCGGCAGCGGCGGCGGACAGAGCACCGTCGAGTCGGAACCGACGTATCAGTCGAACTTCGGGACGCCATCGGACAGCCTCGGGCTGCGCGGTGTGCCCGACGTCGCTTACGACGGCGATCCGGCGTCCGGCTTCGCGGTATACGATTCGTACGGCTATGCGGGGCAGCGCGGCTGGTTCGTCGTCGGCGGCACGAGCGCGGGCGCACCGCAATGGTCCGCTTTGGTCGCGATCGTCAACAGCTTGCGCATCGCGCGCGGCAAGACGACGCTGAACGCGGTGAATGCGATCCAGAGCGTGCTGTACGGTCTCGCGTCGAGCGCTTACGCGGCGAACTTCCGCGACATTGTCAGCGGATCGAACGGCACATGCGGCACGCTTTGTACCGCGGCGGTCGGATACGACTACGTGACCGGCCTCGGGCG
Source organism: Burkholderia sp. Bp9004 (assembly GCF_003858025.1). Taxonomy (NCBI): domain Bacteria; kingdom Pseudomonadati; phylum Pseudomonadota; class Betaproteobacteria; order Burkholderiales; family Burkholderiaceae; genus Burkholderia; species Burkholderia sp. Bp9004. The sequence continues at coordinate 233,150 of NZ_QTQD01000007.1, forward strand.
CCCGATGGCCGCTAATCTGATCCAGGCACTGATGGCCGCACCTTGACGTGGATATGTTGGCGGCTCGAGAAGATCAGGCGGGTCCGCGCGCCACATACGAGAATGTTGGTCGGTAGGCGTGTTCCCTCGTATCTGGCGGCGGGTCTGCGCTATTCACGATATTCGTGTTCGTGCATGCGCCCGCGCTCGTCCTCACGCCACGGATCATGTTCACGCGGATGACGATGCATCCACTCGTCGTGCTCCCAGTAGCGGTGGCCGTCCCAGTAGCGGTGGCCGTGCATGCCGATTGTGATCGACACACCCGGCGCCGGGGCGGGCTCTTCGTACCTCGGTTGCGGTGCAACGTAGACTTGCGCGAAGGCCGTGGTGGCCGCGACGAGTGCGCTGCCTGCCACGAGTGTCGCCAGAATTCGGCGGTTCGAAATTGTCTTGGGCTTCATCGTGCTTTCCTCCATTCAGTACCTGACAACGAGCATGAATCGTTCTCGTACGAAGCGGCAGGCGCTTCGCTCGCTATTTCAACGACGCGATCCGCATCTCTTTGCAGCAATGCCGATCCGATGGCCGAAGCCACGATGTCACCATCGCCGCAGGCCGGATATGCAATCGCTTCGAGGCACGGCGTGTGAATAATGTGAAGGAATGCAGAGCATGATGGCGCAACGCGAAAGCGCACGCGGACAAGGTCCACAATGCAATCGGGATTTGCGTTCAGATCTGACAAAGCAACACTTACATTGAATTGAAATGAAGTGGAGGGAACCGACCCATTCCCGCAGTGCCGATGTCGGGTCGAATACCGCTTCGCATCCGAAGAAAGGGCCCCTGCTCTGCCTTGCGAGAGGATGCGCACTGTGGCATCACTGTTCTCCGCCCGGTGGCCAGTGCAAGGGCGGCGAGTCATTTCATCGACGAAGACGCACGATGTCGTTGTTCGATCATTCGCTCACATGCAGCGGGTATATGTGTTGCTCATTGCGCTGGCGGTGTTCGCCGGCACCGGACCCCCGCATGGCACCACGATGTAACTGATGCGCGTTCGTAACAGGCTATCTCGTGGTCATATCAATTCAATGGAGACGTCCTCCGAACAGACCGAGCAGCCCGATGATGATCAAGTAGAGCGCAACGATGTAATTCAGGAGGCGGGGTACCACGAGGATGAGAATGCCGGCGATCAGCGAAACCAGCGGGCCGGCGCTAGTGAGCGTGTTCATGCTTCCTCCGCAAGATTGAGAACGAGTGGCCACCGCCTGCCTTGCCTCCGGCACCCGTTACAGAGACGCGAGCCTGGCGAGCGTCAAGCTTGCGGCCGTCAACTCACTGTCCACAAGCGCGAACGCTTCGACCGGCGCAATCGCCGTACCTGCACCGACGTTTCATCGCGATTGAGATCGGCGTGCCGGACCGCAGTTCGAGCATTCGTCAAGTTTCAAGGAGCAATGTCATGAACAAAGATCAGGTAAAAGGCCGCCTTACGGAAGCAAAGGGCAAGCTGAAGGAAATGGTTGGCAAGGTCGTGGGAAATCGAACAAGCAGATTGACGGGCAAGGCCGAACAGATCGTCGGCAAGACACAAGCGTCATTCGGCGACGCAAAGGAGCGATTCAAGAAGCGGCATTAGAGCCTGACGTGGAAGACACCGAACTGGCTTCTCGTCAGACCGAAGCGGCCGGTGTGAATTGGAGTCGACCTTCAGTGGCTTCGCGAAGCGTGCGTTGAAAGCGGCCACGGGGGGAAGCGTGTAAACGTTGGCGTCTGCTGCCGTGTTGGTCCATCACAATCGCAACGCCTTGACCGGCCGATCGCGCATCGTCATCGTGATCCGGTCCGTTGGAGCCATCGCAGCCCTCGGCGCCGGACATTCACGGCCGTACTGCTGACACGGCCCGAAAGCGGACATTTCAATCTGGCCACTACACACCCAAAACGTTGAATAGCATCATGTAGAGCATGATTTGATATCCGAATTGAGTGACTCGCCGAGAAGAGACCCAACTTGAATCAGCACTGGTCACCAGGTCATCACCACGGTCGCCGTGCACGCTGCTGGAGCGGTCGTATTACCTAAAGCTGCTTTTCGGGCGGCGCCGTGCCGTTGTGACGAACACGAGTGCACAGATCGCGCCGAAGTATCGTGATCGAAAGAGTGGTGCACCATGCAATGGGCATGGCAGGAAGCCTCAATGGATTGAGGGAGTGAAGGGCCGCGATCGTTTTTTGAGCAAGCACTGAGTCGAACTGACGGTCTAGCACAAAGCCGCTAACGGTAACCAACGGGAAATTGGGCGCTGTGTCGCGAGCGGACGGGCTTCCTTCAGGTGTGACGGCGTCGAAGTGTCGAACTGCCTGCTGCCGCGCACTTCGACGTTCAGAATGCGTGGAGAAATCCGCAGATGAGCGAACTTGTTCAGATTGCGCCCGGCGCGTGCGTTCTGTAAGCGCTGGGCCCTTGATCGAGGGCCTGCCTGCTTTCACGTGCGGACGGCGCGCGTTTCCTGACACCGCGCGCCTACGCCTACGGCAAATTAGTGATATTGGTACGGGATGTGGTTTTCAGCCGTTCCGCCAATGGTGTGCGTCAACTGGCAACGGGACATCAAATACTGGCGCTTCTCCCGGAGCTTCTGCGCCTTGATCCTGTCGCCATACCGGCTCGCGGCTTCGGCTTTGACTTCAAGTTTTCGCAGCTTCTTTTGATAGCCGTAGCTATTGCATTGGCCTGCGAAGGCGGGCAGGGCGAGCGCCATCAAGAGAAGAGTCAGGGTTATTTTTTTCATTGTTCAGAACGATCCCAAAAAATCTGAGTGAATGATTTGCAGGGAAGGAATCGCGTTATCAGGACGACGCCTCCCACGCGAACCTATCGTCGCGAAATCGACTCATCGGAACAATCAGATACGTCTGAAAGAAAGTCAAAGATGGACAAGGACAGTCTCGAGTGCTGGTGTAAGCGCGCGACGAGTCCTGATTTTTCACGAAAAGGACGACTGCACTCGATTAGACGGATTCCAATCCGACAAAGTCTTGTCGTGTGGCACCAAATCAGGACTTCTATAAATGACCTGCGCAAAATCGAATTGCGAGGTGCCACCAACGGCGATCGAGCGCGGGGATCGAAAGTCGCTCAAGCGGCTGCAGTCCCGTCTGTCGATCGCCGCTGGGAGCCTGAGACAGTCGCAGACGGAACCGTCGCTCACGATGCTGGCGAAGCGGTGCGGCATCGAAGGATTTATTCGCGGAATGTCTAATGTCAGCGCGGAGCACCGCCAAGGCCGCAGTCGCTTAGAGCCAGTCAGCGCGTACGCGGACTTCGCCGCTGGCCGAAACGGTACCAAACCAGGGCGCGCCTGACGTGTCGGTCGCGAGTTGCTTTGGATCGAGCGGGAAGCGCAGGTCCATATCGAGGGCCCCCTCGTACGCGAATGCGCCGCCGAGGGTCTCGCGCCACCTTAGCGTGGCAACGTCATACACGGTGCCGGCGCAATTGTCCGGGCGGTCGTCGAGCCCAGTGCCGTCATAAAAGCGGACGATTGACGGCACTGCAACCACTGTTGCACCACTCTTGTCGACGAATTTGCAACGTGGCCCGTCGGCGGTTTGCACACTGGGCGCGAGCACGTCTACCGACACCTTGGTCGCCTTCGACGCGCCATACTGGCGGATTGTGAGCGGCACGACGATCTCCGCATCCTGGCCGATCGAACCGGAATATTTGCCCATCGCGGCGGGGTCGCGCTCGTCGATCGCGACGCCGAATGTGAGACGTTTCAGTTCCGTATCTTCGAAAAAGGACACCCGCATGTCGACGGCCGTTCCACCGGTAGATTGCACGATCGCGCCGATGGTTTCGCCGAGCGGCTTCGCTTCGGCGTCGCCCAGCAGCGAATCCAGCAGATTCGACGTGACCACCAGTTTCGTTGTGCCTAAGGCAGTCGCAGAGACCTTCGACAACTTCTGCCCGCCAGCCGTCTTGAACCATACGTCGGATTGCTGAGAAGGCGGTACGATGAACGAAATGTTATCCATCGTGGCCGTGGAGTTGGCGGATATCGGGCATTCCATGTTGCCGTCCGTGATACGGCATACGGGCGGAACGGATACGAGCATTTTGCCGTTCGACACGCTGATGGTGCCGCTGATCGGTGACAGCGTGAGCGTCCGGGAGGCGGTTGGCGTCACCGTCGTTCTGTAAAGGAACTGGCTGGAGTATCCGCAAAGGCCCATGTTCGAGAAGTTTCCATTCAACCACCAATCCGAAAGCTGCTGACCGCGGTCTCCAAGTATGACAGAGGAGTAGAACATATGCGCACCGAACGTCATCGGTGACTGGTTCAGGAAGGCGTCCGCCACCATCTTTCTGGCGGTCTGATCTTGCACTTGAGTACCCGGCCCGCGAACGAACTGCCCCAGCGAGTTGCTGGTTTGCTGCGTAAATTGATCAATTGACGCGATTTGCATGCCGTTGATGATGTAGTCCGCGCTGAGACGATTCAGTGTGTTCTTGCTCGAATAGGGAAGATTGGGGAAGCGCACATCCTGGCTATTCGGAACAACGATCGAGCGCAAGCCGCCGCTCGCCGACAGCCATGCGCCGACAGCGACGTCCGGGAAAGAGTCCCAGGTGGTCGCTTCCTTGAAGATGATTGCCAGCTGCGTCAGTTGGGGATTCGTTTTGTGAATGCGCCCGACGAGTGCGCCCGTCGTACCAGCGGGAATGTCAGGCAAATAAAGATAATCGCCCACCTCAATCACTAACGGCGCATAAGAGTGGTCCGAAATCGTCGGCGAACGGCTGCACGGAACGCTGAACGGGTCATCGGCCGCGGCATGGGCAGAGACAGCATGACCGAGCGCCAGCGCGCCGCTCAAGCAAAAGCGAATCGCAGCGCGTAGAAAAAGTGGTTTGAGATTTGACATTTCAATGCAATGGCGAGGAGAGGAGTAGACACATTCGGTGGAGCGCACATGATTTATTGCCGCCATCCGGATTCAGGTCGACACGCAACGCACGTTCGACCACGAGCGGTTGAGCGGAGGGGGCTGCGATGAGGACCGGATAACCGAGTCGTCCCGCTAATCACACGCAAAATGGCTTTCGTATGCTAACGGAGAGGCGCGCGATCAGAATATGAGAACCGTCCTAAATGCATTCCGCAGAGATCCGCGCCATGCCCGCTCGGCCTGCCGGCGGAGTCGGGGAAGGTCTCGCCGATAGCTGCGGAATCGTTGCGAGAGTACGCACGGAGCGTACGCCTTCCGCGCTCGCGCTACTGGAGCGTCGATCAGATGTATCAGTCTGCGATTGAGCGCGAGGCCGTGTGAATGTTCTCGCGCGGAGTACCGCGACGCGTTCGTTCGCGCCCGGATCCGTGCCGACCGGCCGTTGTGCAATGGCATCTGCAGGCGTCGGGCATGTCTTCTGGCTTTGACGATCCGTAGAGACCGCGCACACGGCGCGGCACTCACGGTGCATACCGGCATCTTGTCCGCCCTCGAGCGACGCACGCCTGGACCGGCCAGGGCGAATCGCACCCATCGCCGTGTGACCCATTTAGCGCAGGTGAAAACACACGCGGACGTGTTTCGGCAGCGCGTTGCGGGTGCGCCGCGAAATGCACCGACCATCGTGGTCGTGATGCGTGTTGTCTTCGGTTCCGGCGCACCTGCCGGTTTCGCACGTCCAAATCATCGCGTCCTCGGCAAACCTTTTTCTGTTGGCTTACTTGCCGGAGAGGGATGCGCTCGGGTGTGACTGTCATCCGTCAGCACGGGCGCTGGGCCGCATGAGTGTGTGCCGTTCGAAGCGGGTCAAGGATTTTTTAGGCCCATTCTTATATTACATTGGCCTTTCAATTGAAATAATTCGTTTCGCCGCCGTGATCTGGCAAACCCATTGAACCGGCAGTTGGTAGGACGGGCGGTCCAGAAGAATCCCCGGGTATGGGATGTCGTCTGGTCATCCAAGTTAATTGATGAACACCTTTGAGAGATCGATATGAAGAAAACTGCATTCCGCCTCGCAGTGGCATCCGCACTCGCAGTCGCGTTCGCTGTTCCGGCCATCGCCGCAACCGTGGGCCCGGAAGAAGCACGCGTGAAGTGGACGGCATCCGTTGTCAAGAAGTCCGACGTGACGCTGAGCGTCTTCGCGGAAGGTAGCACGACGCTCGATTTCGAGTGGAACCCGTCGAGCGAAGCATTCTCGACGCAGGACCGCACGCTGACCGTTCTCGCGGCGGGTTACGAAGGCGGCACGGGCTACAAGATCCAGGCGCAAGTCACGAAGAACACGCTGAATGCCGTTGCAGGTGGCGTGAAGGATTCGCTGAAGGTCGGCGTCGATCTCGGTGGCGTCGAGCTGAGCGAAACCCTCACCGACATCCTGTCGGGCACCGGCGGTGACGCGGCGCCGTCGATCGCGGCAAATGGCCTGCAGAACATGAATCTGTCGAAGGTCGGCCCGAACAAGACGCCGAACGGCTCGTACCACCAGGCGAATGGCGTGCCGGTGAAGTTCTCGATCGCAGAAGGCACCGACAAGGACGGAAACGCGCTGACTGGCACAGGTCTGTCTGGCGTCTCCGACGGCCGTTACAACGGCGACGTCGAAGTGCGTTTCGTCGCGAGCTGGGAAACGCCGACCGCGTAAGTTGCGCCGAATGCCTGCATAGACTCGGTCGAAGCAGGCATTGACTCCGGTAATGCCGGACCTCGCGGTCTAGGGGTTCGGCATTTTCTTTTTCTTTTCTTTCGGAGGACACGATGAAGCCACTCAAACTCTTGGCGCTGGCGGCCGCGCTGATGGGCGCGCAGCATGCATCGGCCATCGGCATCGGATCGTTGACGACCGAAATGCAGGAAAACGAGTTCTACGTCGTCAAGCAGATCAAGAACGACGACTCGGTAGCCAAATTCGTGTCGACGGAAGTCCAGGAGATTACCAATCCGCGGCAATTGAAGGTGCTGCATGAGCAGAAAAAGGATGTGCTGATCTCGCCCGCAACGGTGTTTCTGCCGCCGCATCGAACGGCGGACGTCAAGATCTACTACCAGGGCAAGCGGGACGACAAGGAGCGCTACTACCAGTTGTCGTTCATTGAACAGGCCGTGTCGTCGCAATCGAACATCAGTGATGGCGTCAGCTTGTCCGCGAAGCAGCGCATTCGGCTGAGTTCGATCCTCGTCGTGCGCCCACGAACGATCCACTTCAAATTCGAACACGACGGCAACGGGCGTGTGAAGAACATCGGAAATACCTTCGTCCATGTCACGGCCACGGGGAAGTGCGAAGAAAAGGCCGCAACCGAACCGAAGGCGTGCAGCCGATCCACTTTCCTGCTCCCGGGCGAGTCGGGAGACATGCGAAAGGAAAAGGGCTTGGTATCCCTTCAAGGCATTGGCGTCTGGAAAGGCAGCGACTACCAGTATTTCCCGATGAATGCCGCACCGTCGAAGGTCGTAGCGAAGTAACCGAATCACGGTTATGTGACTTGGATAAACAGAGATTCAATTTGGACTGCGAATGAAAAAGTCGACAATGACAGCAATTAACGTCGCCGTATCCCTTGCGGGAGGATGGGTGTCGTCGGCTGTGCTTGCGGCGGATCATTCGGTGATGTTCGATCGGGGTGCGCGGGCAGTCGAGACGCCCGAAGCTGACAGGGGGCGCGACGAGTCCGCATACGCCGTCGATGTCGACGCGATCACGGCCTCGGAATACGCATCGGTATCCGTGCCAGCGTCGGACATGGAACCAGGCCGCGATGCTCGCTCGCTGCATCCGGAAATTGCCGATCGCGCGCCCGATCCTGCGGAGGGTGCAGATGCCGATGGCGCATTGGTCGCCGGTCAGTACGCCTTTCCTGACAACCTGCTTGGTGCACTCGAGCAGGGTGTCGACGTGCCCGTGCGGCTCAAGATCGATAGCGGTTCGGAGGAAGCGGGCCGGGCGACCGTCAAGTACGATGGGCGCACGCTGACGCTGGTGGACTTCAGCCTCGCGAAGATCGCCATCACGGATGCCGCGAAGCAGAAGATTGCGGATCGCTACGGCAAGCCGCTGCGCATGATCGCGGAAACGTCGAGCGCACGCGAGGACGTATCTGACGTCCAACTGGAATTCAATCTCCGGACGTTCGAACTGGTTGCACAACTGCCGAGGGATGCCTATGCAAGCGAAGGCGCGCCGCGCTTGCATATGCTGCCCGACAGTACCGAGAAGCATCCGAGCGGTGTGCTGAATTACGACATGTCGGTCGTGAAGAACGCCAGAGCCGATGCGAACGGCTACCTCCACATGCAGTCGGTCAGCGCAATTGGTGTCAATCACGCGTATGTTGAGGGCGACATTCGCAGCGGCGACGATTTCAACCTGTATGAAGCGCGGCTGGAACGTGATTACCGCGGCGTATCGATCACGGCCGGCTATCTGAGCACCTGGTCGATGAATGCGCTGGGGCAGACAACGTTCCTTCCGGGCGGGCGCTTTCTTGGCGTCAGCGCAGGCACCGCAAGCCGCTCGGAGTTGAACGACGGCTCGCTGGCGCGCACGCCAATCTTCGCGTTCATGCCTGCATCGGGTGAAGTGCAGATTCATCGCGACGGCAAGCTGATCAACGTTCAGCATCTTCCCCTCGGCAACCAGGAAATCGATACGCGCCAGTTGCCAGTCGGGACTTACCCGATTCGCGTGGACGTCGTTGTCAACGGTCGTGTGGTGTCGTCCCGCAATGAGCAAGTGTACAAGCCGAGTAACGGCGGAACCGGTGCGGACACGCAGTATCAGTTCTATGTCGGCCAGTATGTTGCGAACAACGTTGGGGGGCGTGGTGCGATCAGCCGACAGCTCGTCGGCGCGAGCGGCAAGATGGCGACTCGGTTCGGCACGTTTAACGGAAGTGCATATTATTTTGACGGTCTGGCCGCCGCCGAACTGCGGTATCAACGGGGTTTCAAGCACGGTAACGTAGGCATCGACACGGGAGCGACGAGCGACGGCGGTTTTCGCGTGAATGCGAATGGCGCGGCGAACATCGGGCCTGTCGGCGCGTGGGCGAACTACATGCTGACGACGGGCAGCACCGCGAAGAACGGCGTATACAATCAGCGCACACTGAGCTTCGGTTCGAACGTGAACGTTGCGCGTATGTTCGGCTGGGCCAACAACGCGACGCTCAACGTGAGCGGAAGCGTATACGGCGGCGGTGGTCAGGACTACCGCATCGACTGGAGCCAGGACATTTACTCGAACAAATGGGTGCGCGTGATGCTCAATGGCGGCCAGATGTTCAGCCGGAATAGCGGCGGCATGGGCCGTAAGTGGAACAATGCGTTCTACGTCGGCCTGAATGCGACGTTCTCGTTCGGCGACGCAGGCATCGACTATTCGCGTTCGCTCGATACCGAGCAGATCGGCGCGCACGTCGGCTGGCGGCCGGAGCGTATCCCGGGCGTCGACTATCTGTCGGCAGGGGTCAACCGCTCGCGTTCGCTGTCGAGCGACTATGGCAATCCGTCGAGCACCCAAGCGAACCTTGGCGCGCAGGGCCACAACCGCTGGTTTGGCTGGCAAGGTAACGTGAACATCGACGATACCGGCGACGCCAGCGGCACCGCCGCGATGCAGGGCAGTGTCGGGTGGAACACGCGCGGCATCGGGTTCAACAGCAAGAAGGGCGAAAGCGGCGTGATCGTCGGCGTGGACAAGTCGGCACGTGGCAACCTCGAGATGGTGTCCACGAATGGGGCGTTGGCGCTCGATTCGCGTTCCACGTTCGTTCCGCTTACGGGATACCGCGAACACCGCGTGACGATCCGCACGCGTCGTGACACGCCGGAAAACTTCGATATCCAGGAAGGCGACGCCAAGCTCGTGCTGTATCCGGGCAACGTCGCGTCGATGATGCCGAAGGTCCGCCGGCTGGTAACGGTGTTCGGCGTGCTGACCGAGAACGGTTTGGTGAAGCCGAACACCGAGATTCGCAACCACATCGGCAAGGCTACGACTGCGGCCGACGGCGGTTTCGTGATCGACGTCGATACCGCCTATCCGGTCATTCAATATGAGACGGGCACCGGCGGAACGTGCGAGATCGACTTTGACCTCAGCAAAGCGCAAGGCGCGCTGTGGGTTGATCAGATCGAATGCAAACCGAAAAGCGTGGCCGATGCGCGCCCGGTTCGGCGTCGCGAAGGTTGATACCAAACCAAAATGGAGGAGACGTATCCATATGCGCGGCCGACGCAGTCGGTCGCGTGTCTATTTTTGTCGGGTAACGCGCGATGCCGGGCCGACTGGCTGAGTTGTAGCGGGTGAGATGCGTATGCGCGGACCAGTAACCAGTGAGGAATCGATTGAGGCAATTCGCAGCGTTCGTGATGTTGGTCTGGTCTTGCACAGCGCAGGCATTGTCCGTTGGCGACATGACCTATTTCATGGGGTCCGGGAAAGACTATCTCGTTCGCGAGGTCGTGAACGACAGCGACCAGACGCGCGTGTACGGCGTGTCAGTGGAGGAAAGCGCTCCGCCGTATGGCGACGTCGCGACCTGGAAGCCGAAAGGCGGCGATCTGATGTACGCACCGAAGCAGCTCGTGTTACGCCCGAACAAGAGTGGGTGGTTGCGTCTCTATTTCAAAGGTGTAAGTGACGACTCGCCACGCTATTTTCGCGTGACGTTCCGCGAGGAGCGCGCGGTTTCGATCGATACAAATGCGGTCAAGGTGAAACCGCGTCTCGAGTTGCAGACAATCCTGGTCGTGCAGCCGAGGTCGCCAAGGCAGGCTTATCGGGTCGATGGGACGCTATTCGTTAATACGGGGAACACGGTCATGCTGGCAACCGCGCATGGGGAATGTGCGCTTTTGATTGACTGCATGCGAGACCGCTATTTGTCGCCTGGTGAATCACTCGATCTGGCCGGGCTGAATCCAGTGGGCGGCCCGGTCAGGGTCGTCTTGGCAAACGGGACCGACACACATGAAGTGAAAGTGGTGCCGACGAATTAATTTTCCCTGTCGCTCGATGTATTCGAACCCATCGGCACGGGTGCGATAGGCGCGCCTGCTCACGCGCTCGGTTCTTCAGGGTTGAAGAAGCATTCCATTGCGGCGTTATCCCCAGGAATCGCCTCGACGGCTCATGCCAAATGCAATGCCCTCTTGCCTGAGTAGCGATCTTGGAAGCAGATCGGCACCGGCATCACACCCCCGCACAACTGACGCCTTAGCCAGCGTCAAGAGGCACCGGGCGCGACAGAGGGACGCCCTTGTCCCCTGAACAAGGCTTGGTCCCGGACACAGCGCTCCCATCCCAAGAAGCCGCATCGAATCGCGGCTCATCGATTCCAATTTCACATTCCGATTAACCCGCGATGGATAGCACGAACAGCAACGCCGCATTACCTCGAGCAAAGCAAGTAGCCGTCGTCCCGGTGAATCTGATC